>JAITKT010000396.1 GCA_031278225.1 Deltaproteobacteria bacterium | reverse complement strand
TTCAACGCGTTGTCCGTCTCGGAGGCATCGCGTCCGCCATCCGCGGCCAAAACCGCCACCATGTTCCTCCCGAACTCCCCGGCGTCCGACATGTCGGTTATTCGAGCTTTCCGCGGATTAATGAGCGAAGTCCGTGATTTCAAGCCGTTTTGCCATGGGGTCACCTCCCGGTGGCATGTCATGCCGCCATGCGATTTTGAAAGCGAATTGGAATAAGGGGCCTTCACGGGGCTTTGGGGGGGCGGAAGTCCCGGAACGCGGCGGTGAGGCCCCCGGTCCCGGGATTGAAACCGAAGAGGTCTTCCCAGAGTCTCGGGCTTTCCATGCAGAGATGGAGAATGGTCGCGGGGGAGACCCGGGGGCGGAGGAGATCCAAAAGGCATTGGTACATCTCGCGTCGAAGGGGTCTGGGGTAGCGGAACTTCCCGTCGTCGGCCTTCGCGAACTCCGGGGCGAAGAGCCTTCCCGCGCCGTTTTTCGAGAGGAGAGGCTTCATCTCCGGGAGGTAACGGAAGCATCCCATGGAGATCCAGGCCACGGCCCCGGGATCCACCCGGTCGAAGATCATGGAAACCGTTTCCCGGAGGCCTTCGGGGTAATCCGGGCTCCAGATGAGGGGATCGAAATGGAAACCCACCCCGTAGCCCCGTTCGGCGGCTCCGGCCGCGGCCTTGGCCCTTTCGAGGGGGGGCGGGGCGAGGGGTTCCTCGGTCTTCGCGATTTTCGGGGAATTCATCGAAAAACTTATGACCGTCTTGCCCCGGTGGTCCAGATTCAGAAGGTGATCCACGTTCGCGGTCTTGGTCTTCAGCTCCAGGATCCCCAGTTTTTGGCGGGCGAAGATCCCCACGAGCTTTTCCGAGAGCCCGGTCAGGGGGTCCAAAAGGAGGCTGTCCGCGAATTCTCCCGTGCAGAAGCGGTGGGAGCGGGGAGAGGGGGGCCGGACGGGGCGATCGCCGGGGTGCCCCGGGTCCCGGACCGCGTCGCGGGGCAGGTTTTGAAAGGCCGAAGGGTCCGAATTCAAGAGGTCCAGTCTTTCCGAAAGGACCCCGAGACCCTCGTCGACGTTTCCGAAAAGGACCATTGCCCCCGAGGCGAGATAGTGGGAGAGGACGCAGTAAGAGCAGCGGATTCGGCAGCCCTGGCCGAAATGAAAGATGTTCAGGCCGCAGCACACGTGAACCGGGGTCGCGGGACAGGGTCTCATGAAACTCCCCCGGTGCCTCGTCACGAGAAGGCTGTCCCCGTCATGGTCCTTCCAGAGGCGGGGGGGAAGGGAGGGGACCGTCTCGGTCGGGAGATTCGCGATCGGGGGACGCCCCGCGAATTCCTCTTCCTGGACGATTTTTTTGGGATTCAAGTTCATCGGATCCGTCATGACCGTCGGGTCCGTCATGATTGTCCGGGCCTTCCGGTCCACGGGTCGTTCCAGAATTCGTCGAAAGCGGCGGACCCGACGGTCTCCAGGGTCGTTTTGAGGTTCCCCTCGAGTTCTTTTCGGGTTTTGAAGCGGATTTCCAATAACGCGTCCGTGTCCTCGAGATTGTCCTTGAGGACCAGGGAGACGTCCCCGGGAAGACCCAGGGCTTTCATGAGCTTTTTTCTCCTCTCCCTGAAGGCCGAGAGTTTCGGGTGTCTCGCGGAAAGAAGAAGGTTTTTCGCTGTCTTTCCGTCGTTTCCGGAGGAAAGGGACTTGAAGGCAGGGGAGCCGAGAAAAACGTCCAAGCTTTTTCCTTCGATTCTCTTCAGATCGTCCAGAAGCCCGGTCCAGATCTTTCTGTCCGCGCGGCTCGGGGTCACGCGGGAGAAGAGTTCGGCGACGGCCTCGATTTCCCGGTCGTCGGCCGCTTCGAGGTCCAGGACGTTTTCGAGGTCGAGCGCGCCCGAGGCGAGGGCGTCCAAGACGGTGTCCCCGGGGATCCCCGCCGCCCTCGTCGCCCCGAGGAGGAGTTTGGGGTTGTCGAAACCGAAAAGCCGGAGAATCCGGAAGACCCGTTCGTCCCGGGGGTTTTCCGGGGAAGCGCCCGCGGCCAAAAGGAGATTCGCCGCGGGCGCGAGAAGGGCGAGCTCGGCCTGGTTGAAGCCCCGTTCGATGTTTTCCAGGGCCGCGGCCTCCAGAAGAAAGGGGAAAAGGCGGGGATGAACGCCCAAATCGAGGTCCCCGCGACATGGGGGAGGCGGGGCTTCGGGGGAAGCCGGTGACGGTGCCGGCGGGGGATTGTCGGGCGAAAAGAGAAGCAAAGCCCGAACCTTGGAGAAACCCAAGTCCGCCAGGACGTCCAGCCTTCTCCTTCCGGAAAGGAGGCGGAAACGTCCGTCCTCCCCCGCGTAAACCAAGGGGGGACGGAGGAGGCCGTTTTCCCCGATCGAGGCCCTCAATCCGGCGGGGTCCCTTCCCCGGGAAAGACGGAAGGGGCGGATGAGTTCGTCCGGGGAAATGGTGATCAATTCCATGACGGGCGTCCGTTGTGGTCGGGAACGAATCCCTAAGCCTCGGCCACGGCGTCGATTTCGATTTTCGCCCCCTTGGGGAGGGCCGATATTTGGACGGTGGTGCGGGCCGGGTAAGGTTCTTTGAAGAAGGTCCGGTAGATCTCGTTCGCCACTTGGAAATCCCCGAGGTCCGTCAGAAAGATCCCCACCTTGAGGACTTTGTCCGCGGAACTCCCGGCGGCCTCGAGTATGGCCATGACGTTTTGAAGGGAGTTTTTGACCTGGGCCGCGACGTCCGGCGGGATCTCCCCCGTGACCGGGTCCGCGGGAAGTTGACCCGAAACGAACACGAGGTTTCCCGTTTTGAGGGCTTGGGAGTAGGGGCCTATGGCGGCCGGGGCTTTCGCGGTTTCGATTTTGACGGGCATTTGGTTTCCTTCGGAGGATTGTTTCGGGAACCGCCGCGGACGACGGCGTTTTCCCGTTTGTCGGAAATTGACCGCCCCGGCGGGGAGCCGCCGTCGCGGTTTCGAAAAAAAGGCGGCCGTTCGGGGGGGGTCGGAGGGCTTCGGGGAATCCCGAGGGAGTCCGCGGGAATTTCCATTATACCCCGAATCGTCTTCGGCGGGGAAAGCGAAAAGCCGCCTCGGGCCGCGGGAATTCGTTCGAAAGCGCGCGAAAACCCCGGAAAAAACCCCGGGCGCCAAAGGACGCGAAGGGCGAAGGCGGCCCCCGGCGCGGGGGAACCGCGGTCGTTTCGGTGTTTTCGAGGCGACCGGCGCTCCCGCGGCGGGAATGACGCGCCAATGGCCGCGGGCGCGGCAGCGGGCGCGCCCGGTCGGGCGGACCCGGGGAATCCGCGCGTCGGAACGCGTTCGCGGCGGGACGCGAGAATCGCCGGTTTTGACGGAAACGTTTCGGTAATTTTTTTTCGCCGCTCGTCGCGGCAATTATTTTCAAGCTCTTCGGCTTGTCCCGGGTCATGTTCGATGAGTCCGGGTCCGCCCCCGGGGGTCTTCCCTCGCGGGGTGATTCGCGCGGGCCGCGTCGGCCGATTGTTTTTCCGCCGCGGCGGCCTCTTCGCGCGCTCTCTCTCCGGCTTCGCGTTTCGGTTTTGTCAAGGCTTCCCCCCCCGTGACCGTTGTTTTTCGCGCCTTGGCGAGTCCCCGATCGCGCGGGGAGAAAAACGACGGCTCCCGAGACGCGGCGATCCCCGTCGTCGACGAACCCGCAATCGTGAGTGAGCGTCCGCGACGAATCGGGATCTTAACCCCGCGTTTATCGGGCGTCAGTTCGTCCGCGAGGGCGTTTTTCATCGTTTTCGCCGGATTTTCGGTTAACCCCGCGAGGCAAACGAACCCCGCACAATCCGAAGGGGACGGCAATTCATTTATTTCGAGCGCGCCTTCGAAGATCGAAAATCAAAGAAATTTTTTCAAATGTTTTTTTTCGATTCGCCGGCGAAAAACATTTGAAAAAGACGCTCGCGCGCGAAATTTTCCCCCGCGAAAACCGCGGGAGCCTTCGGGCGATCGGATCCGCGAAGAGCGACGCCCCACTCGCTCCGCCGTCCGGGGAAGGCCCGGGCGGACGGGTTTCGGGCGAAGGGCGCGATTTTTCGCGGTTCAGGCCTTCCCGAAGCGCCTGTCCCTTTTTTGGTAGCAGTCCACGGCTTCCAGGAAATCTTTTTCCGTGAAGTCCGGCCACTGGACGTCGGTGAAGTAGAGCTCGGCGTAGGCTATTTTCCAGAGGAGGAAGTTGGAGATCCTCTTGTCTCCCCCCGTGCGGATGAGAAAGTCCACGTCGGGGAGGGAGGAGGTCCAGAGGGCTTTAGAAAAGCTCTCTTCCGTTATGTCGTCCGGGGTGAGGGTGCCGTCTTCGATCCCGCGGCACAGGGATTTGGAGGCCGCCACCAGCTCGGCCCTGGCGCCGTAGGACAGGGCCAGGGTGAGGGTCATGGTCATGTTGTCCTTCATGAGATCCACGGAGTCGTTCAGGGATTTCAGGATGTCTCCGGGGAGTCTCCGGAGGTCGCCCACGATGGCGAGTCTCACGCCCTTCTCGTGGAGTTCGGGGGTGTCGGAGCGCAGGTATTTCCCGAGAAGGGCGAAGAGGCTGTTTATCTCCTCTTCGGGGCGGCCCCAGTTCTCGGTGGAGAACGTGTACAGCGTGAGGTTTTTTATCCCCATTTTCACGGCGGCGGTCAAAACCGTCCTGACCGGCTCCGCCCCGGCCTTGTGTCCCTCGGACCTGGGAAGACCCTTCTTCTCGGCCCAGCGGCCGTTCCCGTCCATGATGATGGCCACGTGGGCGGGGATTTTGGGGCTCGTCCCGTCCATTCAGAGGACCCCGTCCGATTTCGCCCGGGCCTTGGCCCTCTCGAGGATGACCTTTGCCCGCGCGACGAATCTGTCCGGCTCGAAGACCGCCCCGATTTCGGCCGGGGAGAGGAGTTTCGCGATTTCCGGGGATTTTTCGACGAGGGTCTTGAAATCCCCTCTCCCGTCGATGGAGCTCAGGGCCTCTTTTCGGACGAGAGCGTAAGCCTCGACCCGGGTCAGGCCCTTTTTTATCAGGGTCAGCATGATCTCCTGGGAATTGTGGAGCCCGCCGGCGAGCTCCATGTTTTTTCGCATTCTGTCCCCGCGGATGACGAGACCGGCGACGAGGGAGACGGCTCGCGCGAGCATGAAGTCCAAGGCGGTCAGGGCGTCCGGGACCGCGACCCTTTCGACGGAGCTGTGGGAGATGTCCCGCTCGTGCCAGAGGACCACGTCCTCCAGAATGGCCTGGGCGTAAGCCCTGACCAGCCTCGCGAGACCGGTCAGGTTTTCCGAGACGATGGGGTTTTTCTTGTGGGGCATGGCCGAGGAGCCCTTCTGTTTCTCCCCGAAGGCCTCCGAGACCTCGCCCACCTCTGTTCTGGAAAGGTGCCTCACCTCCACGGCCAGACGTTCAACGGACGAGGCGACGAGCGCCAGGAACTGAAAGAACCCGGCGTGGATGTCCCGGGGGATTATCTGGGAGGCGACGGGGACGGGTTTCAGGGAGAGACGGGCCAGGGCCTTTTCCTCGATTTCCGGGGAAAGGGAAGCCGCGCTGAAGTTTCCGACGGGCCCGGAGATCTTTCCGACCCGGAGGCTTTCCGTTTCGATGTCCAGTTTTTTCAGGTGCCTCGCGAATTCGGAGAAAAAGGAGGCGAACTTGAGTCCCATGGTCGTGGGTTCCGCGTGGATGCCGTGGGACCTTCCCATGATCGGAAGCTCAATCGTCTCCTCGGCCCGGGCCAGGAGGGCCCCGACGAGGGAGACGAGGTCTTCCCTCAATATGGCCGCGGATTCCAGGAGTCTCAGGGAGAGCGAGGTGTCCAGGACGTCGGAAGAGGTGAGCCCGTAATGGAACCAGCGGGCGGGACGGCCCACCGTCTCCTCGACGTTCGTCGCGAAGGCCACGACGTCGTGATTGACCTCGGCCTCTATCGCGGCTATCCTCGCGGGGTCGAAGGAGGCCTTTTCGATTATTTCCCCCGCGTCCCCCGCGGGGATCGCGCCCGCCTCGCTTTGGGCCGCGACGACGGCGAGCTCCACTTTGAGCCAGGAGGCGTATTGGTTTTCGAGGGTCCAGACGGACGCCATTTTTTCGCGGCTGTAACGGGGAATCATGATTCCGTCCTCGAACGGGAAAGGGGGTCGGGTTTGGGGAAGGCCCGCGCCCCCTCCCCGGGGGAGGGGGCGCGGGGGGACGGGGGAAAAAGTCCGGGGACAAATCCGTCCGGGGACGGAAAGGTCAAATCCTCTCTCGCGCCGCGCGCGCCGGCCGGTGAGGGATGTCCAGGATCCTCTTCAGGGTGCCCTTGAGGCTCACGGGTCCGGTCCCGGTCACGGTCACCGCGACGAGGCTCCCCGGAGGGACGACCGCGGCGGGATCGGCGGCGGGATCGGATTCGCTGGGCCGCTTCGGGTCTTCGTCCGGGAAACCGGGAGGGATCGCGAAGTTCACGATCTTGAAGGTCCCGGTCCTGCCCGAGAGCTGGGAGGGTTCCCTTCCGGGTCCCTCGACCAGGACTTCCTCGTCCGTCCCCAGGAGGCCCGCGTTGACGGAGAGACTTATTTTTTTCTGGAGTTTTATGAGCTCCTCGAGCCGTCTTCCCTTGACCTCTTCCGGAACCTTCCCGGGAAAGGACGGGGCCTTGGTCCCGGGGCGATCGCTGTACTTGAAGGAGAAGACGGAATCGAAGCGCGACTCCTCCAGGGTTTCCATGGTCTTCCGGAAGTCCTCCTCCGTCTCCCCCGGAAAACCGACGATTATGTCGCTCGTTATGGCGATTCCGGGACGGGCCGCCCTCAAGGCTTTCGCGACCGAGAGATAACGTTCCCTCGAGTAACGCCTTCCCATGAGGGAGAGGACCCTGTCGGATCCGGACTGCAGGGGAAGGTGGATGTGGGGACAGAGCTTGTCGAGGGTCCCGAAGAGTTCGGCGAGTTCGTCCGAGGTGTCCTTGGGGTGGGAGGTCGTGAACCTCAGGCGCAGGACCCCGGGGATTTCGGCCGCTTCCCGGAGAAGGGCGGGGAAGGGTTCCGGGCGGCGGGGCGCCGAAGCGGGGCCGCCGCTTCCCCAGGAGTTCACGTTCTGGCCCAGGAGGGTCACTTCCCTCGTTCCCCCCGCGGCCAGGGCCCGGACCTCCCTCAAGACGTCTTCCCGGCTCCTGCTCCTCTCCCTCCCCCTCAGGCGGGGGACCACGCAGTAGGCGCAGTGGTTGTCGCAGCCCTCCATGATGGTCACGAAGGCGGAAACGGGGCTTCTTTCGGGGGAATCCGCGGGGCGGACCGGGTATTCCCCGAAAGGGGCGTCGTCCCGGGGACGGAGGGGGTTTTCCGGGGGGTCCCCCGAGAGCACCAGGGGACCGGTTCCGGGTTTCCAGGAATTCAGGAGCGGGGGGATCTCGGAGAGGCGTCTGGGGCCCACCACCAGGTCCACCATGGGGGCCTTCCCCAGAAGGTCGACGCCCTCCTGCTCCGCCACGCAGCCCCCCACGGCTATTATCAGCCCGGGGTTCTTCTTCTTTAAGGGCCCCAGTTCCCGGAGGCGGACGATGACCCTGTTCGCGGCCTTCTCCCTTATGGAGCAGGTGTTCAGGAAGATGAAACGGGCCTCTTCCCCGGAGGCCGCCTCCACCCAGCCGTTTCCGACCAGGAGGGAGCGGAGGCGTCCCGAGTCGTAGACGTTCATCTGGCAGCCGAAGGTGAGTATGAAAAAACTCCGGTGGGCGGGCATCAAAATTCCTCGAATCCCGAATTCTCGAACGCCCGGCGCGTTTCGCGACCCGGGCCGCGTTTTCCGTTTTCCAATCCGGGAGGAAGCTTCCGGGATCCCGCGCGGAAACCCCGTTCGGACCCCGGGGACGTCGGGGTCCCCGAAGGGGGAAAGGAAATTCGCGCTCGCGTTGATGGTTTAACCCGGGTTTTGTTTCCGGGGAAGGGGTTCCCGTCCGGGTCAAAAGGGGGCCGCGAAACCGGGAATGACCCCGGAAACGCCCCGTCAATGGGAGGGGGAGCCGTCCGCGGTCAGGGAGACGAGCCAGTTGCCCACCTCCGCGTCAATCTCTTCCGGGGTCCGGTCGGAGTAGCGGGTCAGGAGCTTGGCCCTTTGGAGCTTCCCGTTTTTGACGAGCCTCGTCAGGGTGGCCAAGGTGTCGCCCGGTCCTCCCCCGGCCGTCAGGAAGGGTATCACGGGTTTTCCCAGGAAATCCGCCTCCCCGAGGAAGAGTCGGACGGCGGGGGGAACGTCGTGGAACCAGACCGGGGTTCCCAAAAAGACGCAGTCGTATTTTCCCAAGTCCGGCGTTTCCCCCTTCAGGGTGGGGAGCCTCAGCTCGTCCCGTTCCTGCTTGGCGTAAGGTATCAGGTCTTTCCCCAGGGGGTAGACCTCCTCCGTTTCGATTTGAAGGATCTCGCCCCCCGTCATTTTCTGAATGGTCTCCGCCATGTTGAGGGTGTTTCCGGTGACCGAGTAGACCACTATGAGGTTGTCGCCGAAGTGTTCGGACACGAGCTTCAGGTCGGCCGGATTCGGGGGAGGGGGAGAGGGCGGGGATTCCGGGGAACCG
>JAITKT010000335.1 GCA_031278225.1 Deltaproteobacteria bacterium | reverse complement strand
ACCCGTATTCCCATTCAAGCCTTATGGGCACCCTGAACCAATGGAAGAAATCGAATCCTATGGCGAAATTTCCCATCACGCTGTTGCCGCTGTGACTGCCCATGCCAAAATTGTTGTTGCCCAAAACCAGGTCGCCGAAATCCAGGGATTTTTTTATTTTCAGCTCGCGACTGATCTTATTCGCGGAATAACCCCCCTTGGCTTCAAAATACAACATGGCGTCGGACGCCAGCGCCGCGCCAATCTGCGCGAAACCGAAGGCCGCGGCGACAATGAAAGCCAATAAAAACTTCATGATAATCTCCTTGAGGATAATCCAAAAAAAATTTTTTGGTTATTGGTCGATGGTTCGGCGGAAATCGGCAGCGGGCGTCGGGAAAGAAAAAAAGAGCGGGATGAGAACCAAGGAGAACCCGGACATCGGCGGCGCCGTCGTCGAAAAACCAAAAAAGGGAGAAATCTTCCTCCCGTGAAATGGAGCCTCCGGCCGTAAAGTCGCGAACGCCGAGAAAACCGGGAGGTACAAACGAAACGTCCGTTATCAAACGTTTATCCGAACTTTATTGATTATAGGAAACGGATTTGGCGAAGTCAACGCCGGCTTTGCTTTTCGTTTTACATTATATGGCATGCGAATAAAAAAACATATCCGGATGCGGTGGGTTACGCCCGATAAAACCCAAACGGCGAAAACCTTCGCGTGTAATCGCTCATCCGACGCGTCGCGAGGACCACTTTTTTTGTCGGCCATTTCGATTTATTGACCATTCTTACCACAACATATGGAAAAATCAAAATCAAAACGCCATTCGTTGAGGAATGATTTCGCGAAACAAGATATTACGAAAATATTACACATTCATAACACTCGGTTTAATCATTTTACACTTAAAGGAAATTTTTAGCGCGTAATAATAAGACGGTCTTAATATTTCACGCCGCCGGAAACTTCCAAAACCACCGCGGGAAACGGAATGGCGGAAATCGATTCCCGAAACGGGGGCATTTCCGTCCGTCAAAAAATGATCGGCGGTTCCGGCGAACGATGATTCGTGACCGCGTCTTTGGGTAAAACCCGGCCGCCAAGCCGGGTGAAAAGCGATTCGGAGACCGATTTTTCCCGAGCCTGCGGCCGCTCCGACATGATTTTCGCGTCCCGCGCGAATCGGCCGTTTCCCCGAAACGAGTCCCGTTTGGGATAAAAATTCGTATCCGGAAAGAAATCCGGAAAGAAACGTTCTCTTCTCCTTCCGGGAAATCGGCCTTCCATTTCGAAATCCGACGAATCCGCCGCCCGGGGTTCCCTCGCGAGCCCGTCCGGCGCGTTTCGCCCGCCTCGGGGGATCCCGGTTCGGAGCCCCGACCTGACGGCTTTCGGGATCGTCCCCTCCGCGAAGAGGGAAATCCCCCCGGACCTTGTCCGCTCCTTCGGCTTTTCATGATTTTCGAGCTTTTGACGGGAGCGGGCGCGGACGCGCGCGGGGGCGCCATGGTCCCGGCCCGGTCGAATCGGGGCTTGACGGGGGCGTCGGATTTTTCCGCGGAATCCGCGCCCGGTGTTGTTTGTCCGTCCAAGAGGCGCCATCGGGGCGGCCCGACTTTTCCGACGGCCGGAACCGGTCGCCTCCTTTGAGCCCGTCCGAGCCGGTCGACCGGCGGCCGCGGAACTCGCAATCCGAGCCGCGGTTGCCCCCGAGCGGCCGAAATTCCGCCCCCGATGGTCACCCGTCACCCCGTCTCCCGTCTTCCGTCACCTCCCACCCGTCGCTCGCGCCCCCTCCGACAAGACCCAATCGTTGGCGCTCGAAAACCCGGGAATTATCCGAAGAACGTCCGGGGTCTTTCGCGAATCCGACCCCGGAACCGACGGAGGGAACAAAAAACGCCTCGCGAAGCCCATCGGGAGCTTCGCGAGGCGTTTGGGTTCTTCGTCATGACCGGGAGTACTCGAAAACCCGACAACAATCATGCCCAAATCGGGATTTCCGAGCGGACGCGGTCAACAAACGAGAAAATGAAAGGCGCGGAACATGACCAATCCGGAATGGAACGCGAATGACCGGAGCGAAAAGGATAAAGTCAGAAAGAATAGCGAAGACCGACGGTCACGTCATGAACCGCGATGCTCGAATCCAGATCGAACTCGTCGAAAAGGCCCTCGGTCAGAGAACCGAGTCCGGCGTCGATGTACTTGTAGCCGAGATCCACCGACAAATTATCGGTGAGGGCGTAAGCCACGCCGGCACCGATGCTCCAAGCGAACTGACCGGTTCCGTAAACAACGGTATCGTAAGACGTTGTCGGACCGTACGAGATGGAAGAGCCGGTCTGCATCGAGGCGTGAATCAAGCCCACTCCGAATCCGACGTTGACGTAAGGAGTGAAACCCGTCAGGATGTTGCGAAAATCATAATAGAGGTTGGCCATGAACGTGTGAACGCCTATGTCCGCCACCTCGTGAAAATTTATCGTGCCCGCCTCTTCCTGGTCGGCTACCACCACGGTAGCGGCCATGTCTTTGGTGGTGGTCACGCTGCTGTATCCGTGGTAGCCGTATTCCAACTCCAACCTCACGGGCAGATCCAAATAATTGTAGAAATCCCAGCCGAGGGCGAAATTTCCGGCGAAAGTGTTGGCGGTGTAAGAGCCGAAATCAAGATCGCTTTTGCCCAGAGTCAGAATACCGAAGTCTAAGGTTTCTTTGACCAACAGTTCGCGGCCGACCTTTTCCGAAGAGAATCCTCCCTTGGCGGCGAGATAAAACATTCCGTCGGCCGCCACCGCGACGGCAATCTGCGTCAAGCCGAAAGCGGCGGCGACAATCAGTGCCAATAGCAATTTCATGATAAACTCCTTGTTTGAATTTGAATGAATTTGTCGGGGACAGGTCAAAGGTCCGGCGTAAATCAATCGCGGGCTTTGGAAAGAAAAATCAAAGAATCGAAAGCGGAAGATTCGACGGCGGGGAATTCGGAACGAGATGAAACGCCTTTTCCGGGAAAAGCGAAAAAGGCGAAAACATCGGGCCCGGGAAATGGCTCCGCCCGCGGTCAAATCTCGGACGCCAAATGGCGGAGGGATTGAAAAAGGCTTCGTTTGACAAATATTACATAAAACTCTAGGGATTATATAAAAACGTTTTTATGAAGTCAACGCTAAAATTAGAGTTGCTTTGTCCACAAATGGTATGAAAATCAACATCACACCCATATACGGCGTTTTTGCCCCCGAAAACCCTGAAATCGGGGCAAACGGATTTGCCGGACCGCCGTTTCGCGAGAACGTTTTCCTTGCCGCGAATATTTCTTGCCACAACATATGGATGATATTATTTCAAAGCACCATTCATGACCGGATATTGACGTTGTCTCGGCCGGGGAGCGAACATGACGCGGGTTTAAATTTTGACGCGCGCGTGTTTTTTTCCCCGGGAAACAATCCGCCGGACCCGAATCCCGGGTTCGCCCGCGGCTTTGGCTGACTTTTTCCCGCCGCGGCGCGACGAACGGCGGGAGCCGCGGGACGCGGAAACCGCGACGGTTTCCGTCCGGAAAGGAACGAACGTCAATCGTCCGTCCGCCGTCCGTCAACCGTCGGTCAAGCCTCCGTCAACACTCCGTCAAGCCGCGCGCCGGACGACGAATCGGGACGCCGCCGTAAGGCGCGACAGGGAGGGAACGCCCCGAAAAGAAGTCATTTGGCGCGGATTATAAAGCCAGCGGGGAACCCCCGGACGCTTTTTCGTTTCTTTCGCGAAACGGAAACCGCGGTCAAACCGGTCCTTTCCGGACGCGGGGTCCGGCCGTCGTTTTTCGGAAAAAACACCCTTGAAATCCGCCCCCGCGTCCCGAAGCGGCCGGGGTGTCGGCCCCCGCCGTCCCGGGGAAGGCGCGGGCGTCCGGGGAAGGCGCGGGCGTCCGGGGAAGGGTCGGGACCCTTCAGGCGTCTTTCAGAAGCTTCGGAAGCTCCGTGAGCCTTCCCAGCTTTCTTCCGAGTTCGCGCGCCGCGGCCAGGTTCTCGGGGAAGTTCTTCTCGCGGCGGTTCTTTTTGTGCTCGGGGTCAAACGCGGGCGCGTGGTATTTCCCGTAATCGTCGAACTGCAAGGTGTCGTAAGCGAAGATCCGCTCCACGAAAGGCGCGTTCAGACGCGAGAAGAAACGGAGGTGCGACGCGAACAAGGCGTCGTAGCCGGCCGCCGCGGCGCCGTCCTCGGGCATTCCCATCGTGTAGATCAATCCCAGTCCCGGACCCCTCGAAAGAACGAAGGGATTTTCCCGGTCGTAGGCCAGGTTGACGAACATCCAGCGCTCGATGAAATTTCTCGCGGCCCCGGTAACGTCCCCGATGTAAACGGGGGAGCCGAGCGCGACGCCGGTCGCCTTCCCGAGAAGCTCCAGGACCGGCGAGAGCCCGTCCTTCAGGGCGCAGCGTCCGTCGAGGTAACTCTCTTTCCTCTTGCAGTGAAAGCAACTCGCGCAACCGCCGTATCGAAGGTCATGCAGATGCGCGAGCTCTACCGCGGCGCCCTCTTCCTCCGCTCCCTTCAGAACCTCTTCGAGCAAGAGAGCGGTGTTCCATCGTTTCCTGGGGCCGCCGTTCAGGGCCACCACCAATTTGTCGTTGCCTTCTTGAGTCATTGTCGTTCTCCCACCATGACGTCGAGTTGAAAAAAACACGCCCGCGCGACCAATCGTCGGGAACCGCCCCGGCGAAAGCGGGCGAAAGGGTTCCGAGGCGGCGCCGAACCCGGCCCGTCGGGCGCCTCGGGGCGAACCGGAGATTCGCGAACGGGGACGCGGCGTCGGTCGGCGCTTGACGTCCTTCGGGAGTTTGGGATACCGGTCGGCTTCCCCGGCTTTCTCCCGAGCTCGCGGGCTTTCGCCAAATCCCGCGGAAATTTTTTTTCGCGGCTCTCCTTTTCGAGCGCGGCGTCGAACACGGGCGCGCGATATTTCCCGCGGTCGTCGAACCGCGGGGTGTCGCGGGAGAGGATTCGCCCGAAGAAATTGGGCCTTAAGAGGCCAAAGAAAGAAGCGCGCCCGCGGAACAACGCGTCGCGGCCGACTTCCGAAATCATCCCCGCGCAAACGTTCATGGCGTAAACGAACCCCATGCCCGGACCCCCGGCCGGCGCGTCGGGAACCTCGCGGTCACGGGCCGGGTTTATGAAGCCGCGGCGTTCCATGAAGTTCCTCAAGGCGCCCCGTGACGTCGTTCGGATGGACGGGAGATCCCGTCGCGAGCCCCGTCGCTCTTTCCGGAAGCGCGAGGACCGGGGAGAGTCCGTCCTTCGGGGCGCGGCGCCCGTCGAGCCGAGTTTCCTTCCTCTCGCGGGAGAAACGGCCGACGCGGCCCTTGAATTCGAGGTCGCGAAGACGGACGGGCTCCGTCCCCGCGCCCTCTTCCCGGGCCCCCCGCGAAACCTCCTCGAGCATGAGGGCGGTGTTCCGATTTCTTCCGGGGCCGCCGTCGACGGCCGCGACCAATTTCCCGCTTTCTTCCGGGCTCATGACTTCACTCCCGCTTCGCGACGGCCGCGCGACCCCGCGAACGGACGTCGTTTCGGGGCGGATCCCCGTCAACGGCGCGAATTGTCGGGGACCGCCCGTCATCCGCGAAGGATTGCGTCCCTGCGGCGGTTTTCCGATTTTCGTTTTTTTGGGGGGGATTTGCCCCTGAAAATCAATTAAAACCCCGAACTCTCTTTTTTCGCTCTTTATCGTCTTTTCCTTTCGTCTTCCGAAAACACCCCCTTCGCGTCGCCCGAAATCAAAACGACCCGCCCCAATCACGCGCCTTCCCCCAAAGCCCCGGCGCGGGAAACGGGCAAGGTGACCGTGAAGACCGTCTGAACCCCGGGGATGGAACGCACGCTTATGTCGCCGTTTCCCTTTTTCAAAAGGGACCAGCTGGTGGCGAGCCCCAGACCCGTGCCGTTGGGTTTGGTGGTGTAGAAGGGTTCGAAGATGCTTTTCACGTGCTCCTCGCTTATGCCCTTCCCGTAGTCCGTCACGCTGAGGTTCACGGTGCCGCTGTGGGAGTCCCTCGCGTTCATGTCTATGTTTATCTTGATTCCCCGGCTGTCGTCGGCGGCCTCGATGGCGTTTTGGAGGAGGTTCCAGACGATCTGGGCCAGTTGGCTCTTGTCGAAAAATATCTCGGGCAGGGCTTCGTCCCCGTTCACGCTGATGTCCAACTCGTCCCGCTTCCAGCTCTTCAGAAGTTCGACCTGGTCCCGGACCAACTCCGCGAGGTTCAGGTTGCTGGGGGAACCCGCGGTGGGTCTCGCGAAGGACAGAAACTCGTTCACGAGGAGATCCAGCCTTTCCATTTCCCTTCCGATGATGAGCATGAGCCTTCTTTGGTGGTCGGGCCCGAGGTTTTGGCCCGAGATCATGTGCCAGGAGCCTTTCATGGAAGCGAGCGGGTTCCTTATCTCGTGGGCGAGCCCGGCCGCCATCTTCCCCATCGCGGCGAGGTGCTCGTTTCTTTTGATCTCGGCCTCCATCTGGCTTATGGCCGTCAGATCCTTGAGGACCATGAGGCTTCCCCAGGGGTCGTTTTCCTCGTCGAGCAAAGCCAACATGTTCATCTCGAGCATGATCTCGACCTTGTCCACCGGACGGACGTGGGAAAACTTGAGCCCGGGGTTGGGGCCGCGGACGTGGGGAAATTTCAGGGGGATCTTCTCCAGGCGATCCAGCTCGGGGAAGAAAAACCTCCAGGGCCTTCCTATGACCTCGCCCGAGGAGAGGCGCAGGATTTCCCGGGCGGCGTGATTGATGGAGAGAATCCTTTCCTGGTTGTCGATGGTGATGAGCCCGGAATCGATGCTGTGGATGATGTTGTCGTTCAGTTCCGACAGGCGCTCGAGGGAGCTCTGGCTGGTGACGAGGGCCTGGCTCGAGAGCTCCAGCTGGCTGCTCAGGTAGCCGCCCAGGATGGCCACCATGTAGGAGGCCCCGGTGTTGACCATGATGTTCACGGCCAGCTCCGAGGAGGTCATGTATTCCCCCAGGGGCGGAAGCCCCGGGAGATAGCCGTAGTAATGCAGATCCACTATGAGGGCCCAGGCCGCCGTGGCGACGGTGGCCGCCATGAAGGAGATCTTGAGCCCCCCCAGAAAGGCGCTGTTGATGACGGCGATGATCATCAAAAAATTGATGGCGCTTTCGCAACCGCCCGTCAAAACAATCAGAACCGAGGCCCAGACTATGTCCACGATCACCTGGATGGTGACCTGGACGGCGGGACCGAAGATCATGGGCCAGACGAGAAAATGAGCTATGGCGAAGCCGAAGCTCATGATCATGACGACCGTTATGACGTTGGACCAGTAACCCAGGATGTCCGGGGTCCTGCCGTTCAAATGGATTAAGACGATTATGACCGTGAGAAAGATGTTCGTGATGAGCCGGAACACGAAGAGCCATTTCTGACGGCTTTTTTCGATTCTCCCGGGAAACCACTGCATCTTCGGCCACCCTTGGCGGGACTCGGGGAGGCGGACCGATTGGGACCCGCGGCCGAACGTCCCTTATGGTTTTCTCAGCTCAGTCCCGCGCCCATGCCGAAAATGGGGAGGTACATGGCGATGATCAGGGTGCCGACGGTTCCGCCCAAAAAGACTATCATGAGCGGCTCTATCATGGTCATGACCGTTTCCACCGCGGAGTCGACCTCCTCGTCGAAGAAGTCGGCGATCTTGATAAGCATGGCGTCCAGGGCGCCCGCCTCCTCGCCCACGGCGATCATGGAGGTCACCATGTTGGGGAAGACCTGGGACTCGAGGAGGGGATCGACCAGAGGGCGTCCTTCGGCGATGGCGGCCCTGGAGTCGTTCAGGGCCTCTTCCACGACCTTGTTTCCCGCGGTTCCCGCCACGATCTCAAGGCTCGTGATGATGGGAACGCCCGCCTGGAGCATGGTGGCGAGGGTTCGGGTAAACTTGGAGACGGCGACCTTCCTCATGAGGTCCCCGAAGATGGGGACCTTCAGGGAAAAGCGATCGAAGAGGTAGCGCCCGGTCTCGGTTTTCAAAAATCTGCTGACGCCCACGAAGAAGGCGATGACGGCCGGAAGGAGGATGTACCAGCGGTTTATCACCACCCCCGAGGCGTCGATGACGAGCTGGGTCAGGCCGGGGAGGTCCCTCCCCATGCCCTCGAACATCTCCTGGAAGGTCGGGATGACGAAGATCATGATGACGAGCATGACCACGACGCCGACGCAGACGACGATGATGGGGTAGACGAGCGCGCTCTTGACCTTGCGCTTCAGCTTCTCCGCCTTTTCGATGTACTCCGCGAGGCGCTTGAGGATGGTGTCCAGGATACCGGCCGTCTCCCCCGCGGCGACCAGGTTGCAGTAGAGGTTGTCGAACTGATTGGGGTACTTCCTCAGGGCGTCGGAAAGCGTCGCCCCCGACTGGACGGAATTGTTGATGTCCCTGATCATGGACTTCAGGGTGACGTTGTCGGCCTGGTCCGCCATGATCTTCAGGCACTGGACCAGGGGGAGACCGGCGTCGATCATGGTCGAGAACTGCCTCGTGAAGAGCATGACGTCTTTGACCGTTATCTTGGGCGCGAAAAAGGCTATGCCCGCGAAGAGATCCTTGGGGGCGTCTTTGACCGTGTAGTCGGAGATGCGGAGTCGCTTCAGAAAGGCCTCGACCTGCCTCGTGTCCTGGGCCTCCATGGTGCCGCTGCGTCTCTTGCCTTTGGCGTTGACGCCTTTCCACGCGTAATAGGGCATAAAACCTCCCGATTGCTGGAATCGTGAAAACCGTGTCGAATCTCGCGAAAAAACCGCGCCCGGGAAAGGTCCCGAAAACGCCGCCGAAAAAACCGGAATCCCGCCCGCGGGGGCGCCCGAAAATCGAAAAAGAAACCGAAAACGGATCGATTCCCGAAAAACCCCGAAAACGACGGGACGGCCGGGGGGTTTTCGGCGTTTCCCGCGCGCCCGAGAAAAACGCGGCGAAAAGAGCCGCGAAAGTCCCCGACCTCATGACGGTCGGGCGCTTCCCGTAAAACTTGTCGGTGGCTCGTCGGGTACCGTGGGAGCGTTTGGGCGGCGCGAGGGGCGTGCGGAAGCTTGCGGTTTCGGGGGTACCTGTGACGGGTCGCGGACCTTCAATCCGGGACCCGCGGTCCGGCGGTTGTGAAACATCTTCAATTTAGCAGAAAATCTTTCCGATTTCCAGATTCGCCGTTTGACCGCGTTTGGCCGCGGGGCCGGCCGGCGAGAACCCCGCGACCCCCCGGAAAGCCGCGTCAAGGCCCCTGATTTCCGTTTCGCTTCGTTTGACGTTTTTTAAGCGTATATATCTCAACAATAAGCGATGATGACCAAAGACGTTCGCGTTCGCGGGGAGGTCCCCCCGGGGGAGGGGGCCGTCGCCCCCCCTCGTTCGAACCGTCGAAGCCCGGCCCGTTTCCCGTCCGGGAAAGCGAAGGGAAGAAAGCGGGGAAAAGGCCGAAAGCCCGAAAGCCCTTGCATTAAAAGCGCCGATATGGTAAACATTACAACCCGTCCGGCGAAGCCGCCTTCTCCGGCGTCGCGCGGGCCAATAGCTCAATGGTAGAGCCCCCGGCTCATAACCGGTCGGTTCCAGGTTCGAGTCCTGGTTGGCCCACCATAAACGAACGACAATCATCCGAAAAAGGCCGAAAGCCGGGCGACAATCCCGTCTTCCGGCCTTTTCGTCGTTCCGGCGGGCCCGAAAAAAAACCTTCGACCCGACCGCGATTGGATCGCCCGCGGGCGACCCCGCCCCGGGGAGGAAAGGTCAATCCGCCCGGATTCGGCCGCCCCTCGCGGCGGTCACCCGGCGGCGGGTTTCGCGGCTTTCCCCCGCGGTTTTCGAACCCCTCGTTCCCCGCCGGTTCCGCGGTGATCCCGGGTTGTTCCGCGGTCAAGCGGCGGTCGTCCGGCCGTCGCGCGGGCGTCGTCCCGGGGACGCGGGGGGGCGGAGGTGGAAAGCCGGACCCCGGCGGGGGGACG
>JAITKT010000333.1 GCA_031278225.1 Deltaproteobacteria bacterium | reverse complement strand
CCGGGCGCGGCCCCGGGGGGGTAACGCCCGAAAACGGAAAAACCGCCTGGGGCCGCGCCCGGGGCGGTTTTCGGCGTTTCTTTCCGCGGGTTATCCTTTTTGTTCCCGCGCGTTTCGGGTTCGTTCGCGTTCGGGACCCGACGCCGGGGTCAGGAGGCGCCGCGGGCCTTCACCCGGGCGACCAGGCTCTCGAAGGCCGCGGGGTCGGTGGCCGCGATGTTGGAAAGGGACTTCCTGTCGACCGTTATCCCCGCCTTTTTGAGAAGGCCCATGAAGGCGGAGTAGGAGGTGCCGAGGGCCTTGCAGGCGGCGCTTATGCGGGTTATCCACAGGCCGCGCATCTCCCTCTTTCTCGCCCTCCTGTCCCGGAAAGCGAAGTTCAGACCCTTCTCCACGCCCTCCCGGGCGCTGCGGTAGAGGACCCTTCTCCCGCCGATGTTGCCTTTGGCGAGCTTCAAATATTTCTTGTGGCGTTTTTTGGTGTGGATTCCGCCTTTGACGCGCATGACTGACTCCTGTGATTCGTCCGTTCGGGTTTCGGGACCCCGGGCCGTTTTTCCGGATTTACGGGGATTGGGGCGGACGAATCGTCAAATGTAGGGAAGAAGCCTTCTGACGGATCCGCGGTTCGCGGAATCCACCAGAGCCCCGACCCTCAGGCCCCTTTTCCTTTTGGTGGATTTGCTCGTGAGGATGTGGCGGGCGTAGGCCTTGTTGCGGCGGATCTTGCCGGTGGCCGTGGCTCCGAACCGTTTGTGGGCGGCTCTGTTGGATTTCATCTTGGGCATGGGAACTCCTCCGGGATGTCCCGCGGGGGCCCGGGGCCCTCGGGAACGGGCGGGCGGGGGCGGGTCGATTGCGATCGGACGGGCCGGATTTCTTTCGTTTCGGGCGCGCGGGGAAGCGGGAAGCGCGGGGGCGGTTTCCGGGGCCCGCGGGCCCCGGGGTAAGCCCCGCGGCGCGGTTTGGGAAATCTAACACACGGGAGCGCGGCTGTCAAGAAAAAAAGAGGCGCCCCGGGGGGGCGTTAACATGTCCCGAGGCCGCCCCGGGCGGTCATCGGCGGGCTTTCGCGGGCTTCGGGTCCAAAAGGGCGATGAGCCAATCGGGGATCTTCACGACCTTGTTTTCCAGGTTCAGGGCGGCGTGGACCGTGCGCCCCGCGACCATGAGGGTGTCGTCCCCTTCCTTGAAGAGCCTGTAATCGAAGGCGAAGCTGGCCTTCTTGAGCTGGGGCATCCAGGTTTCTATGCGGATGAGGTCGTCGTAGCGGAAGGGGTGGAGGTATCTGGCCTGACTTTCCGTGATGGGGGTCCTTATGCCTCTTTCCTCGATGGTCGCGTAGGAGCAGCCGAGGTCTCTCAAATATTCCCCCCTGCCCTGCTCGAAGTACCTGAAGTAGTGCATGTTGTTGACTATGCCCATGTTGTCGGTGTCGGCGTAGAGAACCCTGTAGCGCGTGGCGACGACTCTGTCGGTCGATTCCGGGGTGTTGGCGTGTGGTCGCATCTTTGGTTTCGCGTTTCCCGTTCGCGGTTTTCGGCGTTTTCGCGCCGGGGCTTTTTCCCCGGTCGTTCCCCGCCGGACGTCCCGGGGAGGTCCCCCGGGGGGGGGGGGGATTATGATTAAGTCATTGATTTCGCGGGGTCAGGCGGCGGGTTTCTTCCCGAAGAGGAGTTCCCCCAGGGAAGGTCCGTCCGGGATCAGGACGGGGCTCTTTTCGGCTTCCGTTTCGCCGTAGCCCGCGGCCCCCGAGCGGGCGGGATTCGCGCTGTCGTAAAACGCGAAGGGAACGGGGTTCGCGACGTGGGTCTTGAGGCTCACGGGGGTGTAATGGTCGCAGGCGCAGAGAACCCGAAAGTCCCCGAAGCGGGGGAGGGCCTCGAGCATGGGACCCGCGATGAGCTCGTCGAAGTTTTCTATGGCCTTGAGCTTGGCCGTGAGGTCCCCCTGGTGGGAGCACTCGTCCGGGGCCTCGAGGTGCACTATGACGAGGTCGTTTTCCTCGAGAGCTTCCAGGGCCGCGTCGACCTTTCCCTTGTAGTTGGTGTCGAGGGTGCCCGTCGCGCCGGGGACGGTCAGGGGTTTCAAGCCCGTGACTATGGCCAAGCCCCTTATGATGTCCACGGCCGAGACCGTGGCCCCGGTCAGTCCCCAACGCTCCCGGTATTTCGGGACCAGGGGGGTTTTCCCCTGGCCCCAGAGCCATATGGAGTTCGCGAGGGGTTGTTTGTTGACTTTCCTTTTGAGGTTCACGGGATGGTCCCCGAGGACGGGCCAGGAGGCCCTCACGAGATCGGCCAGGGGTTTGTAGGCGGGGTCGTCCAGGATGTGTTTCACGGACTTGTCGAGCCAATCGTGGGGGGGAACGGAGGCGAGACCCTCCGGGGCCCCCGGCCAGACGAGGATGTTTCTGTAACTCACCCCCTGGCGGACGGACATGTTTCCGGGGAGGGGCAGGCGCTCGGAGAGGGCCTTCACGAGTTCCCCGGCCTCTTTGTTGGAAATGTCCCCGGAAGCGTGGTTGAGCATGACGGGGTCGTCGGGGTTCGAAAGGTCCAGGGTCACGAGGTTGAGCCTGAAGGCCAGGTCCCCCTCCCCCAGGGGGACGTTCAGGGCCGCGGCCTCCAAAGGACCGCGTCCCGTGAGGACGCCTTTGGCGCAATAGCTCATGAGGGACATGATCGCCACGTCGGATCCGGGGGGCATGCCCTCGGGAACGGTTTGGCACCTTCCCAACAATCCCTCCCTCGCCAGCCTGTCCAAATTGACGGTCTTGGCGCGCTCGAGAGGGGTTTTGCCGCCGAGGGATTCGATCGGGAAGTCCCCCATGCCGTCTCCTATCAGGATTGCGTGTTTCATGTGTTTTTTTGACGGATTTCCGGGCGATGCCGGGGGGTCGCCGGAAAAAGACGCTTCTTCCTCCGTGATGGTTGTTTTTCCCCCGGGGACGCCGGGCGTCCCCGGGGGTATTGTCGTTGTCGTTCTTCTCTTCTTTTCGGACCTTCTTTTCGGACCTTCTCGTCGGACCCTTGGGGGGGAAAAGCCCCGGGGCCCGCGAAATCGACGGCCTCCGCCCGTCCCCGGGAATGCCCCCGGGGAAAAACACGACCGATTATAGCCTTTTTCGGGACAAAACTTCAAAGACCGGTTTCGGGGGCTTTTTCGTCCGTCGCGGGGGGATTCGTCGGTTGTCTTCCGGGGGATTTCCGCGGTGATTTCGGGGGATTGTCCGGGGGATTGTCCGGGGGATTCGCGGGTGATTTCCCTAAGGGGGGGTCGTTCGCCGCGGGCCGTTTCCCGGGAGGGGGAAGGGCCCGCGGCGGGCGGTCCCGGGCTTCCGCG
>JAITKT010000323.1 GCA_031278225.1 Deltaproteobacteria bacterium | reverse complement strand
GCGAAGTCTATGGGGGTGGAACCCGTGGGGAGGTCTATCAAATCCCCCGGGGGGGTGAAGACGTAGATGATGTCCCTGTTTTCCAGGTAATCCTTGAGGTCGTCCAGGAATTCCACGGTGTTGGCGGTGCTGCCGGTTAAGACCTGGTAGATGGTTTCCCGCAGTTTGGAGATGAGTTTTTGCTCCTCCGGGGCTATGTTTCCCCCCACTTTGTAGCGCCAATGGGCGGCCACCCCGTCCTCGGACTGGCTGTGCATCTCGGCGGTGCGGATCTGGATTTCGACGTGGATGTTGTCGGGACCCACCACGGCCGTGTGAAGGGATCTGTAGCCGTTGGGTTTGGGGAGGTTTATGTAGTCCTTGAATCTTCCGGGGAGGGGGGTGAAATGGGTGTGGACGACGCCCAAGACCTTGTAGCAGTCCTCCACGGAGTTCAGGATGATCCGGAAGGCGAAGAGGTCGTAGATCTGGTCGAAGGGCAGGTTTTGGAGATTCATCTTGCGCCAAATGCTGTAGATGTGTTTGTTCCTGCCGTCGACCTCCCCGGCGATGCCGAACTCGTCCAAGCGTTTGGAGAGAACCTTTTTCACCTTGTCCACGTACTCCTCGCGACGCGCCTTGCCGCTGGAGAGCTTTTTGGTGATGTTGGTGTAGTCTTCGGGGTGGAGGTTGAAGAGGGAGAGGTCCTCCAGCTCCGTCTTTATCTTGTGTATCCCGAGCTTGGTCGCGAAGGGGGCGTAGAAGTCCAGTGTCTCTTGGGAGATTTCCTCGCGTTTGGCCTGTTTCATGAAAGACAGGGTCCTCATGTTGTGGAGCCTGTCGGCGAGTTTCACGAAGAGGATCCTCATGTCCTTCATGGAGGCGAGGACCATTTTGCTGAGGTTCGCCGCCCTTCTTTCGGTCTTGGAGCTGAAGTTGGTCTTTCCGATCTTCGTGACCCCGTCGATTATCCTCCTCAGGTCCGGGCCGTGTTTCCCGAAGGTTTCCTTTATCTGGTCCAGGGTGGCCGTCGTGTCCTCCACGGTGTCGTGGAGAAGGCCCGCCGCTATGGTGATGGCGTCCAGCTTGAGATTGGCCAGGATGTTCGCCACGGCCAGGGGGTGGGACAGATAGGGCTCCCCCGAGAGCCTGTCGGTGCCGCTGTGGGCCATGGCCGCGAAGGTGTAAGCCTGACGGATGAGCTCTCCGCTGTCATAGGGGTCTTCGGGGTAAAAGTCGCGGTGAAGGTCGATGATCGCGTTTATGTCGATGGCCTTGGAGGTGTAGGAGGGAGCGTCGGTGGTCGGGATGTATTCGTCTTTGGGTTTCGCGCGAATGTCCGCGGGAGTGCCTTTCCATTCCGACATGTCCGTCGGTTCCGGTAAGCCCGTCTCCCCGTTCCGGCCCAAAAGTCCCCCGTCGTCCGTTTCCGCGGGCAAATTCGCCGCCCCGGCCAAAAGCGGGTTCTCCTCGGGAACGGGGGGCGACCCGTTCCTCGCCTTTATGTTTTCGTCGGCGCAGGACATGTTTCGAAGTCTCCTTCGCGGGGGGCGGCCGGTTTTTCGTTTCGCGAAAAGCGGAAGCCTAAGTCCCGCGGCCGCCCGTGACGGCCGCGCCAAAACTCGCGGTTCGGGCCCCGGATCCCGCTCTCGGCCGAATTCGGAGGCTAAACCACCTCATAAAGAATATAAGGTGACATTGGGGTTTGTCAAGTTTTTTCTTGAACGGCGAACGCCTCCCTTCGCGGTTCCGGCGGCTCCGGTACCCAATCGTCAAGCGGATCGGGGTTTCGCGAAAAGGGGACCCCTCCGCGGTTTCGCGGGAAAAAGCGCGGGTATTCGAAATTAAACGGCGCGAAGCCGGCGAAAAAAGACGGTCGCGACTCGTCGCGGGGATTTTTTCCCTTCGATTTCGGTGCCTCGGAACATCGCCGCGAAAACCATTGAAATAACCGGATTCGCGCGAGTTCGTTTCCGGGGGGCCTCCGCGAATCCGGTTTTTTTGACCGCTCCCAAGGGGTTTTTTCCGGTTTCGAAAAGCTCCGGCCCGAACCCCGGTCTTTCCGGGCGGGCCCGGGATGCCCGGGGAGGCTCCGAACGGAAGGCGCGAAGCGGACGGCGGGCTCCGCGGCGGTTTTCTCGGGCGTTTTTCGGGCGCGGGCGAATTCCTCGTCACCCCGTTTGATTTTTGAACCAACCCTTCGCGTCGTTGGCTGTTTTCGCGAGCGTCGGCGTCACGGGAACCTCGACCAAAACCCCGACGACGGTCGCCAAGGCCGCGGGGCTTCGCGTACCGAAAAGCGCGATGGCGACCGCCACCGCCAATTCGAAGAAATTCGACGCTCCGATCATTCCCGGGGGGAGCGGCCGCGTCGCGAGGGATTTTTAAAATCAGGCGCGCGAAGCGCGCGATGAAGAAAATGACGAAAGTTTGAATGACCGGGGGAACGGCGATTAAAACGACGCGCGGGGGATTTTAAGGAATCGCGTCGCCTCGAAACGGAAAAATGATGACGAGAGCGAGAAGCAAGCCGACCACCGCGATGTTTCCGAATTTCGGAACAAAGACGTTTTGGAAGCAATCCTCCCCGCGGCGCCCCATGACCGCGCCGCGCGTGACGGCGCCCGTCGCGAGAGGCATCACCGCGAACGGAATCGCGGAAAACATCAGAGTGTTCCAAGGGACGGAAACGCCGCTCACGCCGAGCGGGAACGCCGCGATCGGCGTGAAGGCGACGAGAATGATCAAGTCGTTCGTCGCCACCCGCGCGACCGCGCCGGCGGGATTTCCCCCGGTCAAACGGCTCCAAACGAAAACCGCGGCCGAGCGCGGAGCGGCGCCCGGGAGAACCGCCCCGGCGAGATAATCTTTCGCCGGATCGGCGGGGATGAAAGCCTCGAACGCGACGCGGAAGAACGGGCTCGCGACGCCGAACGCGGAGAACGCCTTCATGAGCCGGTTTGCGACCCGCGCGACGAAAAGCCCTTTGGGGTTCTTCCCGACGTTTTTCGCGCTCGCGAAATCCACTTTAAGCGTCATGGGGCGGATCGTCACCCATATCGAAATCGCCATCGGGATCGACGCGTTCGCGTATTCGAAACGACCCGGTTACCTCGGGACGAACGGAAGAAATCTTCCGATGAAAACACCCGCCGCCATGCGCGGAATGACCAGCGGCGTCAAATGGCGCTCAAAAAAAACCATGCCCTTTTCGTTCGATTATTCCATGCCGCGGTTCCTCCCCGGAAACAATTTCGTCCCGTTAAAACATCATTCGCGACGGCCGACGCGCGATCGGCGCCGGCGGCTGATTCAACCTCGTCCGGGGGACGGTCGGGAAAGACGCCCCCCGATTCGCCCTTCGGAAGGACGTTCGCGAACGTTCCGCTCCCGGGCGATTGTCGCGTTCATTCCCGACACTTCGCGTTTTCGTCCGCGCCTTGGACGATCGCGACTTTGGTCAACTCTTTCGACAATCGGACGGCTTTTTCGCTTCCCTCCGCGCTTATGCTGTAATACGTCCATTTGCCGGCTTTTCGGGCGGTGACGATTCCGCTTTCCTCGAGGATTTTCATGTGACGGGAGAGCGTCGATTGCCCGACCGCGACTTTGTCCAAAAGAACGGGCGCGTTTTTCGCCGCTTCGGAGCGATTCCAAAACCATGAGTCGCGTTTCGTCGTTAAAGGCCTTGAAGATTTTAACGTTTTCCGAATGTGCCCCCGCCATGCCCTCTCTCCCCCTCGATTTTCGATTCGGGCATCACGCCGCTCACATCGATTTTCGTCAACGTGTTTTCGAAAGCCGGGACCGCGGGAACGAAGGGAAACCCTCCCGACCCGTTCGCGCGGCGCGCGCGGGACCGATAACCGCGACATGTCGCGGGAGCCTTTTCCCGTCTCCCGGGGGATTGTTCCAAACACGTCGGATTTTCCGACGGAAAGGGCCGTTTTCGTTCCGATAACACTATAATATATTATTGCATTTTGTGGGGCGCCGTGTTAGCATCCTTTCGACTCGGGAAGCCCGCGAACGCGCTTTCCAGGGGGGTCCGCCCCGGGAAAGTCGTTTTCGGTCCCAAAACCTCCCCGCCGCCTCGTTTCATCCTCACTCCATCCCTCCGGAAAACAGCATTTTCCATCTTCACTCACCGCGCCGGCAAACGTCTTCCGCTTCGCGACGCCCGTCATCCGCTCGCGCGCGGGCGGAATGTCTCGACATCGGGCGTTTGACCGGGGTAACGTCAAAAACAAATCGCGACGGATTTCCCGTGACGGACGCGGGAAACATTCGCGTGAAAGCAGGATGACCATGACATCACTCCTCAAACGGTTCTTCGCGGCTTTGTCCGCGGGGGCGCCGGTTTTCGCGGCGATTCTCGGGGTATCGGCCCCCGCGGCCGCCCAAGTTTCGAATCTCGACACCATCGTGGTGACGTCGTCCAGGTCGGACGAGACTTTGAGGGAGGTGACCACCAACATTACCCTGATTGAGGCGGAGGACGTGGAAAACAGCTCCGCCGAGACCCTCCAGGAGATACTGGCCCAAAGCGGCGTGGCCGTCGAAAAGAGCGTCGGGAGTTTGTCCACCGTCAGCATTAGAGGCTTCGCCACGGACAATCACGGTCTTGACCTGGGCAGCCACGTGCTGGTTCTTTTGAACGGAAGGAGGCTCGGAACCGGCAACGCTTCCATGATAAGCCTCGCCAACGTGGACAGGATAGAGATCCTCAGGGGGCCAGCGGCCGTGCAGTACGGAACGGCGGCCATGGGAGGCGTGGTGAACGTCATCACCAAAAACGGGAAGGACAGTCCCTTCGGAATGAGCCTCAGGGCCTCGGGCGGGACCTTCGATTCTTACAAGGCCTCGGGGAAGGTCATCGGCAGCGTTAAAGATTTCGACTTTTCCGCCGGCCTGAGCCGAACCCAATACGGTTCCTACAAAACGGGTTCCGGGCTCCCCTACAACAACAGCGATTATTCCAACCTGTCCGGAAGCGGGGAGTTCGGTTATTCGTTTTTGGACGGGCTTCACAGAATCGCCCTGAACGCCAACTTCTACGACTCCCCGGACAGCGGAAGCCCCGGGGCCTTCAAGGAAAACGGGGTCCAGAACACGACCAGAACAAACAAGTACAATTATTCCTTCGGATTGGACTACGCGGGAAAGACCGCGAACGACAAATGGTCCTGGGTCGCCCGTTACAGCTACGGGCAGGATTACAGGGGTTACAACTACACCGTCGCGACGAGAAACACCTGGAACAAGGTCGCGGCCCGGACGGGTCAGGCCCAACTCGAGTACGGCGGCGACTTCGCGGAACTGATCGGGGGATTCGATTATCTCAACTACGACATCACCCAAAGCCCCAACTCCAACACCACCCCGAATTCCGTCTACGGAAACATGGCGGCGTTCGGCTTGGCGAAGTTCAGGTTCCTTGACGACGCTCTCGTTTTGTCCTTCGGTGCCCGATACGACATCTTCGATTTCGAGGACGATAAGACCGGTCTCAAGGTGGACAAGCGCAACTTCAGCCCTTCCGTGGGGGTCGCGTGGCTCCCCGTCGACTTTTTGAAACTGAGGGCCCATTACTCCGAGGCCTTCGCCATGCCCACCCCGATTCAACTCACGGCCGATTACGACAGCAGCAACTCGGGAATGCACTACACCGGAAACCCGAACCTCAAACCCGAAACCAGCGACTCGTACGAGGTGGGCTTTGACGTCATAGGGAACCGTTTCATGGGTTCCGTGAGTTATTTCCGCTCCAAGACCAGGGATTTCATCGAGTATTACAGAGTGATTCCGAACGTGGAAACCGAATTCAGAAACATGGACAGGGCTTACAGAAGCGGTGTGGAAATGAGCCTTTCCGCGGACATCGGGGCCCTCGCGGGTTACGATTTCGTCTTAAAGCCAACCATCAGCCTGACCCACATGTTCGAGAGAAAGACGAGGGAACGGTCCGACACCCCCTACGTCTACATCACCGGGGTGGCCGACGACGTCTTCTCCTTCGGACTCAGGTTCGCGAGCGACGCCATCGGGTTTTCGGGAAATCTCAAGATAAACTACGCCTCCGATTCCCGCGAAGCCGACGGCTCAATCGAAAGAAAGGCCTACATGGTGGCGGACCTCTACCTGAAAAAGCGGCTTTACCGTTTCAACGGCGGGGGCGACGTGTCGGCCACCCTGGAGGTGGACAACTTCACCGACGAGACCTACTATTCGTCAGGCTCCGAAGCCAGCCCGTTCATAATGCCCGGGAGGAAGGTGATCTTCGGTTTGAGCTGGGAGTTTTCCTGAGAGCCGGCCGCCGGTTATCAGTTGTTTCGGCCCATGGGGTTTGGGGGGCTCGGATCCAAAGATTCCCCCCAAGCCCTTTTTTGTTCCCGCGCCGCGGTTTACCGGGAATTCTTTCCTTGGAGCGAAGGCCCTCGAATTCCGGTCCGCTTTACGGAAGAGGATCTCCCGGGCGCCATCCCCGGCGGGTTCCCGAATTGTCGCGTTTGTTTCCTTTCGCGTCGGACAAAGTGCGACTGAAAAGCGCGATTTTCGCCGGGCGAAGATCTTGGCTTCTTTGGTTGTCAATTGATTTTTGGTCTTTGGGCGTCTTTGTTTTCGGCACCATCGGTCGGGACTTTTATCGTTTTTTCCGCGGTCCGGGTCACGGGTTCGATTTTGGTCTTGGGGACCGTCCGCGGTTCAGTCCGGGCTGTCGAGGCCTCGTTCTTTCAGCATGGTTCGCAGTCTCGCCACTTCGCCGCTCTCTTTTACTATTCTCTCGTTTGCCCTCGCCAAATCTTCCCGCAAGGTTGTGTTGCATTCCTCCCTTGCCATGGATTTGCCGAGCTCGTTGCTTGCCGTCCGCAATTCGTTTTGAAGCTTGTCCAGGTTTTCTTTCAGCTCCCGGACTTGTTCCTCCCGTATTTCACTCTTGGCCAAATCCCGCCGCAAATTCTCGTTTTTTCTTCTCTCCTCGTCGAGCTCCTTTCTCACGTCCTCCAACTCCTTGGCCTTTCTCTTCATTTCCTCACGGATGAGCGGAATGTCCGTTGCCGGAGAGGCGATTTCGCCGCGCGAGGTTGTCCTCTCTTCGTCCGCCATCCGCAATTTCTTCGCGAGCGATTCCCCGGCCTTCCCCATGTCCGCTTCGGAGCTTTCGGCGGACATCTCCCGGACTTCCGCGAGGACGTTCTTGAAAACGTTTTTGAGCTTGTTTAAGGAGGGAGGGTTCGGCGTTTCCAAAACGTCGGCCGTCTTGGTCATGTTGTGTTTTTTCATCACATTGTGAATGGTGAGAAGAGATCCCCTGTTTCCCAACGCGTCGTGAACCGCCCTCAAGGTCGTCTTGGCGCCTTGCTTTTTGAGCTTTTCGACGGCTTCGATTATCGCATCCTCGCTGAGCACTTTTCGCATGTTTGTTTCCTTGGCTTTTTGATGTTTCGGGTCTCGCGACCTCCGATCCCGGCATGGCAACGCGGTTCAAGTATCAAATCAAAAGTATGGTAACAAAGTTCAAGCGACGAATTAAGGCTTTTTCATCATGAACAATCCATGTCTTTTTAGAATCTGATAACACACTTCAAGCGTCGAATCAAGTTTTCCCGAGGCAAACACACACCAATATCAAATAAATGATACTACAATATTAATGATAATGATACTACAATATCAATGATGCCGAATGTTGAGCGATACCGTATTTTGAGCGATATTGTTTACTGAAATCCGGGCCTCTCCGTCCGGGTCCGGGGTCCGATTGCGGTCGAGGTTGTCCCGGTCCGGCTGTCCGGGGCCGCCGGGGTCGCGAGGTTCCCTTGGCCGTCGGCCGGCTTCTTGTCCGCGGCCGCCTTTGTTTTCGGTTCCGTCGGTCGGGGCTTTTGTCTCTTTGGCAATGCGGTTCGCGTCATCTTTATGGATGCCATGAAATTTACGCTCTTCATTTCTCGTCCGATTGGCCGCTTTCATGGGCTTACCGATCGGACGCCACATTTCGAAATCGCTTCCATTGAGAAGACCGGAATGAAGTCGTCGAATCAAGGCTTCCAACAAAGAATCGCCGATGACTCTCAACTTATCAACGGCTTTTTCTTTGTAATCCTTCTCCATGTCATTTTTCGCCAAAGTTGGATTTTCTTTCGCCTTCGCGGTCGCGGCACCGCAGGTCCTTTTAAATCCAATGCCCCAAAACACGGCGATGGACATGATGAGCACCATTGCTTTCAATGTTAATTTCGAATCGGTTGGAAACGTTATGTTGATTTCTCGTGCCGCCGCGTCAGCCGCGCGTTCCTTCCCCAAAGAACCGGGACCATGAATCCTGATCGATTCCCGAAAAATGATTTCAGCCCCCGGTTTTCCAACGCGCTTCCAAAAATCTTGTCAAGGACGAGGGGCCGCTCGGGCCTTTCTTCCGGCATGCTTCCCCGCGGCCGAAAAAGCCTGATGGTAAACGTTTTGCTTCCACCGAGCCGTGACCTCGACGTCACCGGGGTTGTGGAGGCGCTTCGGCGGAAGAAGCCCGACCAAGAGTCTGACGGATAATGCCGTCCGCCCTTCGCGTCGCGAATGGACCCCGAGGAGTTTCCCGGGCAAGCGATTCCGATTTGTCGCCTTGCCGGGAATTATAAGCGGATGCGTTTGGTCAAGCGCGTCGGCTGGTTTTTCGGTCTTGAAAAGTGGCGTCAAACCCGGTGTCGGGGTTTCGGGATTTATCATGTTTAACCCATGTCCCGGGGGAAAATACGAATACGTCATAACCATTGGTATTGGGAGGCAACGCGCTTTGGTCTCCTCGTCCCGCTCCCGCGAAAATCGCGCGGGTTGGGGCTCCTCCCGAATCTTTTTTCGTTAT
>JAITKT010000321.1 GCA_031278225.1 Deltaproteobacteria bacterium | reverse complement strand
AGCCGCAGGGACAGGGGTCGTTGCGGCCCACCTTCCCGATTTTGACGGGGACGGGGCGGCGGGAGGGGTCGGGGCCCCCGCCTCCGGTGTAGTTCAAGTTCACCTTTTCGCGGCGGCGCTCGGGAGTGGGCTCGTCGGGACGGAGGCGGAAGGGGGTGGCGACGCTTTCGGTGCGGATGCGGGCGAGGAGTTCGCCGAAGAGTTCGAAGCCCTCTTTCTGATATTCCCTCAAAGGGTCTTTCTGGGCGTAACCCCTGAGACTGACGCCCTCCTTCAAGTGGTCCATCGCGAGGAGGTGGTTTTTCCACTGGACGTCGACGCAGTTCAGGAGATGGTAACGGAGGGCGGTTTTGAAGGAGTCGGGTCGAAAGAGGGCGGCCCTTTCGGAGAGCGCCTTCTTGGCGTTTTCGTAGAAGTAGTCGTATTTCTCCTCGTTTTCGAGGGTTTTCAACTTTTCGGGGTCCGGGAAAAAACCGAAACGCCTGTGGCAGTCGGTCAGGAACTCCTTCTCGTTGAACTCGTCGAGAACGGGGTCCGAATCGTCGACCCATTGCATCGCGAAGGCCTGGCTCTCCTCGTCGTAGAGAAGGTCGAGGTCCTCCATGACGTCGGCCCCGAAGAGGATGCTTCTTCTCTTGCGGTAGATGATCTCCCTCTGGCGGTTCATGACGTCGTCGTATTCGAGGAGATGCTTGCGGAGGTCGAAGTTTCTGGACTCCACCTGTTTTTGGCTGTTTTCTATCGACCTCGAGATTATTTTCGCGGTCAGGGGAACGCCCTCGGTCATGCCGAGGGTTTTCATGATCCCCTTCATGCGGTCGCCCCCGAAGATGCGGAGGAGATCGTCCTCGAGGGAGAGGAAGAAGAGGCTTTCCCCCGGATCCCCCTGGCGGCCGGAACGGCCCCGGAGCTGATTGTCGACGCGGCGGGACTCGTGGCGTTCGGTGCCGAGGATGAAGAGGCCCCCGAGTTCGGGGACGCCGGGTCCGAGGACGATGTCGGTTCCGCGGCCGGCCATGTTGGTGGAGATGGTGACGGAGCCGGGCTGACCCGCCTTGGCGACGATCAAAGCCTCTTTTTCGTGGTACTTGGCGTTCAGGACCTGATGGGGGATGCCCTCGGCGGCGAGCATCCTCGAGACCAGTTCGGAGTTCGCGATGGAGATGGTGCCCACGAGGACGGGCTGGCCTTTTTTCCGGAGCTCGGCTATGTGTTCGGCCACGGCCTTGTATTTTTCCCGGGCGGTGCGGTAGATGATGTCCGGATGGTCGAGCCTTATCATCTTCCTGTGGGTGGGAAGCACCACCACCTCGAGACCGTAGATCTTGGAAAACTCCGCGGCCTCGGTGTCGGCGGTTCCGGTCATGCCCGCGAGTTTTTCGTACATCCTGAAGTAATTTTGGTAGGTGATGGAGGCCATCGTCTGGTTTTCCCCCTCCACCCTCACCTTTTCCTTGGCCTCGAGGGCCTGGTGGAGGCCGTCGGAATATCTTCTTCCCGTCAGGGCCCTTCCCGTGAACTCGTCGACGATTAAGACCTTTCCGTCTTCGACCATGTAGTGGGTGTCTTTTTCGAAGAGGGCGTGGGCTTTCAGGGATTGGGTCACGTGATGGAGGATTTCCATTGACGTCGGGTCGAAGAGGTTTTCGACGCTCATGAGACGCTCGATCTTCGCCACCCCCTCGTCGGTGAGATTCACGTGCCTCGCCTTTTCGTCGGTGACGAAATCAATGTCTTTCCGGAGGGACCGGACGGCCTCGTTCACCTCGCCGTAGAGGGAGGTGGAGTGTTCGGCGCGGCCGGAGATGATTAAGGGCGTCCTCGCCTCGTCTATCAATATGGAGTCCACCTCGTCCACGATGGCGTAGTTGAAACCCCTTTGGACGAAGTCCTCCGCCCTGTACTTCATGTTGTCCCGGAGGTAATCGAAACCGAATTCGGAGTTGGTGCCGTAGGTGACGTCGGCGGCGTAGTTTTCCCCGCGTTCCCGGTCGTCCGCGTCGGAGGTTATGACCCCCACGGAAAGCCCCAGGAAAGAGTAGATCCGTCCCATCCAGTCGGAGTCGCGGCGGGCGAGGTAGTCGTTCACCGTGACCACGTGGACCCCTTTTCCGGGAAGGGCGTTAAGGTAGACCGGAAGGGTCGCGGCGAGGGTTTTCCCTTCCCCGGTCTTCATTTCGGCTATTTTCCCGTCGTGGAGGACCAGACCCCCCATGAGCTGTTCGTCGAAGTGTCTTTGTCCGAGGACCCGGGCGGAGGCTTCCCTCGCGACCGCGAAGGCCTCGGGGAGGATCCCGTCGAGAGTCCCGCCGTTTCCGAGCCTTTCCCGAAAGTGAATCGTTTTTCGGGAGAGCTCGGCGTCGGAGAGTTTTCGGAGGCCGGGCTCGAGGAGATTCACCGCGTCGACCCTTTCGGCCAGGCGGGAGATCTCCCTGTCGTTCGCGCTTCCGAATATTTTTTTCAGTATGCCTGACATGTCCGTGGGAAATGACCTCGATGGGGCCCCGCGCGGCCGTTTTGATTCGCCGGGTCGCGGGGGCCGGAGCGTGAAAGGGTCGCCGCCGCCCCGGGCGGCCCGGGGCGGCGGCGGGAAAGAGCCCCGGTCGATCCGCCGGGGGCCCGGGGAGGCCCCGGTCGATCCGCCGGGGGCCCGGGGAGGCCCCGGCCCCCCGACGGGCGGGGTCGGGCGGGTTGCCTTCCGGGGGGTTTCGCGCGCCCGGAAGTCAATTCGTTAGTATAGCAAAACTGTCAACACCCGACCGCGACCGCGGCCGCGGCCGGGCGTCGAAGGGGTCGGGTCGGGAGCGGCGCCCGGGGGAGCCCCGGCCAAAAAAAAGGGGTCCCGGGGGACCCGAAGGGAAAAGCCCGCCCCGCGGGGGCGGTCCGACCGGACCGCCCCCCCGGGGCGGAAACGGGAAACAGAAAAGAGGATGGAAAAAGGCCCCCGTTTCTCACTTCGCGGGGGGTTTGGCGACGTTCGTCCCTTTGTTCGTCCCCTTGTTCGTCCCCTTGCCTTTCTCTTTGCCGCCGCCCTTGCCGCCCCCCAGGGCGGTTTCGCCTTCCGGGGCCTTCTTGTCGGAGGCCTTCTTGTCCCGGGCCTTCTCGAGCCAGGCGGTCTGGTACTCCAGCTTGGCCCGGATGAAGTTCTGGGGATCCACCGTGACCTCGCCCAACATGGTTTCGTAATGGAGATGGGGACCGGTGGAGCGGCCGGTGGAGCCCACCTTGGCTATGGGATCTCCCCTCAGAACCTTCTGACCCACCTCGACCAGGGATTCGGAGAGATGGGCGTAGCGGGTGGTGAGGCCGTAACCGTGGTCGATGGTGACCATGAGACCGTATCCGCTCTTGGACCAGTCGGACGAGAGGACCGTGCCGTCGGCGGGGGCGTAGATCGGGGTGCCCGTCGGGGCGGCCAGGTCGAGGCCCTTGTGGAGGTCCAAGCCTCCCCCGAAGGGGGAAGACCTGTACCCGAAGACCGAGGAGACCTTTCCGGCCGGAACGGGATTGGAATGGGGGGTGACGGAGAGGAGGGCCTTGTAGCCCATGAGGGCGGAGGAGAGTTCGGAGAGGGCGAGTTCGGTGGAGGCGGCGTGTTCTTCGAGATGATCGAGGTCCCTGTGAAGACCCCTTAGGACTTCCACGGGAGAGGAGTCGTTGAGGGGAAGGGCTTTGGCCTGGGGGTCGTGGCCGCCCTGGCCCCCGGCGGAGGCCCCGGTCCCGCCCCAGGTCCACGCCACCGTGTTCACGAGTTCGGGCCAGATTTCGGCGAGTTCGGTGCTCTCGGGGAGCCCGAGCTGCAGATTGAATTCCCTCGTGAGGAGGTTAAGGTCGGCTTCGCGTCTCGAGAGCTCGTCCACCTGGTCCTCGAGGTCGAAGAGCCTTTCGTTCACGGCCTCGAGTTGCTGGTCCTTGGCGAGTCTTTCGGATTTCAGGATCTCCAGCTCCAGGGTCTTGTCCTCCATCCCGGAGAGCATCGTGTGCGCGTAGTGGACGTAACCGGCGAGTCCCGCCGCGAGAAAGACGAAAAACCACAGAAAGAATTTCGGAACCCAGGCCGAAAGGGAAAATCCCGTGATTTTCATCCGGGCGTCCCCGCCCTCGCTCATGACGCAGATACGATACTTCTTGGGCATTACGCGTTTGTCCCGTGTGTTTTCGAGGGCCTTTCCCGTGGAACCCGATCCCTCGCGGCGTTCCCGCGCGGCGGGGGCGTTCGTCGCGAAATCGGCCGGGGGCCGTTTTGATTTTGTGATTGACGGTGTTTCGCGGTGTCTGGCGAGATTGGCCGAAAAGGGCGGAGCGTTGGCGGTTTTCGCCGGATTGGGGATAAAAAGACCGATTTCCGCATTATAAAATCAATCGCGCCCGTTTTCAAGCTCATTCGGAAACCCGCGACCCGGAAAGAACCGCGTTGAAAATACCAACGTCCCGGGCGGCTTTTCGCCCGTTTTCGGCGGTAAGGGTTTCGCGAAAGAATCGTAAAAGAATTACGCTCCCGTGACACTCGCGCGATCCGTCGCGCCAAATCAATTTTACCCCGGGTCGAAAAGAAATTCACGAAAATCATCGTATTAGTCCGGCGATTTTTCGGGCGAAGCTCGTTCGCGGGCTTTCCCGGGGCGCGAGGGAAAAAGGGCCGAAACCAGCGTCGCGAGAGGGTTTCACGATGGCGGGCGGGAGGGATTGAGGCCGCCCCGGGGGTCGATTTCGGGAAAGACCCCGGGGGAGATTCGGGGGGTCGGGAACGGGTTCGGGACCGCGTTTTCGCGTTGACCGAATCGCCGCGAGGCCGGAAACCCCGGCCTCGGAGCCGGCGCCGGCGCGCCCGCTCCTGGGCCGGGGCGGGGAAGGGACATATATACGCGAAAGCCTCCGAAAAACCGCGGGACGCGTTTCGGGGGGGGGGACGGGGGCGCGGGGCTTTCTCGGGCCTCCCCCGTCTTCGCGGGACGGGTTTTCGTCGGGGGAAAGACCCCCCGTCCCCTCGCGCGGGAGGGGACGGGGGGTCTTTTTCGGAAAAGATCAGCGCTTGAAGCCGCCGTTGGCGCGGCCGTTCGCGCGGCCGCGGCCGAGGACGAGTTCCTTCAGCTCGTGGGCGGAGATTGTGAGGGACTCGGCCTTCTCGGAGAGGGAGTCGGAGTTTTGAAGGGATTGTTTGGCGAGGTCGGAGTTGGTTTCGACCGTGCGGTTGAGCTCCCGGAGGTTGGAGTTCACGAGGTCGACGGAGGTTTTTTGTTCCTCGCTCGCCCGGGCCATGGTTTCCACCTGCTCGGAAACGTGGAAGGCGGAATCCCCTATGCGGGCGAAGCCCTCGGTCAGGTTTTCGGCGTGCTTCTCGCCGTCCTTGGCCCCGCGGACGGCCCCGTCCATCAGGCTGTCGGTGGCGCGGGCGGCCTCGTCGGAACGCCGGGCCAAAGTCCTCACCTCGTCCGCCACGACCGCGAAGCCGGCCCCTGATTCGCCGGCCCGGGCGGCCTCCACCGAGGCGTTCAGGGCCAGAAGGTTCGTTTGGAAGGCAATGCCCTGGATGCCGTTCAGAATCTTCGTGATTTCGTTGGTGGAGAGAGATATGCCGTCCATGGCCTTCTTGACGTCCAAGGCGGTCCGCTCGCCCTTTCGCACTTCGACCCTCGCCTCCGCCATGGATTCCCGGCAGCGGCGCGCGGACTCCGCGCTCGCCCCTATCCGGCGCGTGATGTCGTTTATGGCGTCGGAGGTTTTGTTGAGGGAGGCGAGCTGCTCCTCGCTGTCGTCCTCGAGTTTCCCCGCGATGTCGGAAGTTGTGTCGGAGAGACGGGTAATCTCCGTCGCGACCGCGTCGAGGCCCACGGCCATGTCGGCGAGCCGGTTGGCGGCGGCGCGGACGAAGAGGGACGCCAGGACGAGTATCAGAAGCGTGACCGCGAGGGAGACCACCGTGCTGACCCTCACCTTCCGGAGTTCATCCTCCTGGAAGCGGTAAAGGTTTTCCATGAGCTCCCGGGATTTGACGGTTTCGCGGAAGAGCTCGGAATTGGGTATCAGGAGCACGACCCCGAAGAGGTCGGACTCGTTGAAGACGACGACGTTGTGGGCTTCGCCGTCAAGGACGAGCTCGTCGATCCTGACCTCGTTGGCCCGCATGTCTTTGGTCGCGGCCGCCACCTTTTGCCCCGCGACCGGGATGTCCGCGAAATTGGAGGGTTTGTACATGTTTTCGCCGGGGTGCCGGGGGTCCGGGACCTCCCGGGGCAGGTAGTCGGGCATGTCGACCGCGTCCAGGATGTTTCCCGTGCGCCAGGAGAAGGTGAAGCCCAGGGTGTTTTTGGTGCGGGCGGCGAAAGTCGAAAGGAGATCCTTGAGGCTCTGGAGGGAAAGGTCCACGAACGCGACCCCGATCGCCCTCCCCCCGTCGTTCACGGGGGTCGTCAGGGACACCACGCTCGACCCGGACATCCAGTCGAAGTAGGGTTCCGTGAAGTTTATCCTCTCCGGGGCCGGGGCGTCGGCTCCCAGAGACGGGGGAACGGAGATGGTGAAGTATTCCCTGGAGGTGTCGTCCTCGAAGTAAGCCCGCGTCTCGGCCTCGGTCGGGGGATTCGATTCGTCCCGTCCCTCGATCGCGGGGAGGCCGGAGTAGACGATTTTCCCGTTTTCCTTGTAGCCGTACGGCATGAAGTCGGGGGAATCCTTCGAGAAGTCCCCCATCCGGAAGGTCGCCCCCACGCCGTGGATGGATTCCGGGGAATCGGCGAGCGCGGAGCGGCAGAAATTCTCCGACTCCTTCTCCGCGAGTCGGGTTTCCCGGGGTCCGAGGGCCGCGAAGCGCCTTTCCGCGAGATAGAAGAGCTTGGTCGCGCGGAGGAGCTCCATGGCGGAGGCTATGTCCCCGTTGAGGTCGGTCGCGGCGGCCTTGAGGGCCTCGGCCTGGCCCGTTGAGACGGTCCCGTCGATTATGCCCGTGAGGTCGGACATGAGGTTCGCGGAGCCTTCGCGGACGTGCCGGTTCATGCTCCCCGTGAGGGTGAGGGTGACGACTATCTGGACCAGCGTGAGAAGCGACACCAGGGCCAGCATCAGAAAGATTTTCAAACGGAATCCCATGGCCTGTACCCCCGGGATGGTCAGCGATGACGCTGTCTTCGGCCCTTTCCCGCCCCCTTCCGGCGCGCGCGCCGGAAGGGGGCGGGACGGGCCCCTGTGATTTACTTTGATTGGTCCCGCGACGGATCGCCCGACGGACGGGTCGCCGGATCGCCCCGGCGGTTCGTCGGTCGGGTCGCCGGACGGATCGTTCGCCGGGTCGTTCGGTACGAGAGGACGCGTCCGGGACGGATTCGACGTCCTCCGGGAGGATCGGGATCCGGGGGGATCGCGGGCGATCCCGCGGAATCCGG
>JAITKT010000317.1 GCA_031278225.1 Deltaproteobacteria bacterium | reverse complement strand
CCATTTGCCGGGGCTCTCTCCTTCCCCGGAAGCCCATGTCGGAGGTGCGCCGGCGATGCCGGATTCACCGGGAGCTTGAGGCCATTATACCGGAATTCTCGGGATTTTGCCGGAGTTCGTTCCGCCCGCCTCCGGCCGCCTTCGAAAGGTTCGGGCCGGAAGAGACGAAACCGGGGACCCCGTCAAAGTCCCAGGGCCCGTCTCTTGGATCCGAGGACCTCGCTTATGGCCGCCGCCTGACTCGCGGGGTCGGGGTCGGTCCGGATGGAGCCCCCGTAGATCTCCCCGAAGGTCTCGGAGAGGTATTTCGCCATGCCCGGGGAGCCTTGCACGGGAAGGGGGTGTCCGAAGAAGACATCCATCCCCGACGCGGCCAGGCAGAAGGCGTTGGAGACGATTTGCTCGGAGGTCCAGCCGGGGATGGCCATGGCCGCCGGAAGATCGCTCATCTCTTTCCCGAGGGTTCCGGTCTTGGTCAGGGCCGAGAGGACTTTGAGGATCCTGGAGTTGTCGACGCAGGAGCCCAGGTGGATGACCGGGGGAAGGCCCGTGTCCTCCAAAAACTTCTTGAGCTTGGGCCCGGCCTCGTTTTTTGCCTCTTTCGAGAGAAGGCCCGCCCTTCCGAGGGACATGGCCGCGCAACCCGTGGCGAAGACCAGGATGTCGTCCTTGATGAGGGCCTTGGCCAGATCGACGTGGGGGTCGTTTCCGGAGGGGCCGGGATTGGTCCGGACGTTGTTGCAGCCCAAAATCCCCGCGACTCCCTTGATGGAACCGCTCTTTATGTGTTCGGCCAGGGGCCCCAGGGGACCGGAACCGTCGGATTTGAGGGCCTTCCCCAAAGAATCGACGCAGTGCCCGACCTCGATCTCGGATTTTCCCTCGGGGATGGAGAGTTGCCCCCTGTTTTTGAAGTTGGCCGCGGCCTCGGAGAGGATCTTTTTGGCCGCCTCGAGGGCGTTTTTGTCCGAGATCGCCAGATTCTCTTTGTTGGCCCCGGAGTCGATTTTGGCCTCCCTTGAAGTGGTGAAGAGCTTGGTGTGATAGCAGTCGCACAGGGAGGACAGGGCCTCCATGGCGCATTGCGCGTCCACCGCGACCGCCTCGGCCGCTCCCGTCACGACGGCCAGTTCCTGCTGAAGATAGTCGGCCGCGCCGGCGAGCCCGTGCCGTTCGGCGAGTTCGCTCCCGGTGGAGCAGACCCCGATTATCTTGAAACCCTCGGCCCCGGCGGCCTTGGCTTCCGCGACGAGTTCCGGAAGCGTCGAGGCCTCCAAAAGCTTTTCCGCGATTTGGGGGAGGTTTCCCGCGACGAGCACGTTGACGCGGGTCGCGGAAAGGGTCCCGAGACTCAGCTCCGCGGTGACGGGGACGGGAGGCCCGAAGAAGGCGTCCTGGAGGTCCGTCGAGAGGGAAGACGCCGCCCAACCGTCCGCGAGGGCGCATCTCACCCCCTGGAAGATGAGGTTTCTGTAGTCCTGGTCCACTCCCATGTGGGTGCGGTGCATGATCTCGACCGCCTCCCTGTTTATTCCCCGGGGCTTGACCTTGAGTCTGGTCCAACGCTCGTAGGTGCCCTCCGGGGCGTCCTTGAGATAGAGGAGCTCCCCTTCCTGCTTCCCGAACTCGGCGAAGGATTTGTTCGCGACTTTCAACGCGACCTCCGAAATCGGGGCGTCGCCCGGTATTTCGAGACCCAGGTTCGCGGCTATTTCCCTCAGCTTGGCCTCGTCCTTGATCTTGAAGTCTTCCGCCTCGCCGGAGCCCAGGGCGTGGAGGGTTTCCACGAGACCCAAACCGTGGTCGGCCCTCGCGGACGCCCCGGCGCAGACCATTCTCACGAGGTTGCGGGAGACAATGGTCTCCGGGGTGGCCCCGCAGAGTCCGATCCTCTCGTCTTTTTCCGAGCCGTCCTTTATCCCCTTCGTCAGGGGAAGTCTGCAGGGTCCCTGGGAACACACCTTGCAACAGATGCCCTCGGTGCCGATGTTGCATTGCTTCATCTTGGCGGCTCTGTCGTAGATGGTTTGGACGCCTTTTTCCCTCGCGACGGCCAGCATCTTGATCGTCAGGGGATCCCCGCTCACGATGGCCGGTTCCTTGGGCGCCTTGGGAGCCGGGGCTTTTTTGGGCTCTTCCGGCGCGGGCGCCGGGGCGGCGACTGCCGCGGGGGCCGGGGCTTCTTTGGGGGCGGGCGCCGGGGCGGCGACGGCCGCGGGCGCCGCTTCGACGACGGGCGGGGCCGCCGCGGGCGCCGCTTTGGGCGCTTCGGCGGTCGGGACGGGCCCCGGGGTTTCCGCCGGACGGGAAGCCCCGGACATCACCCCGAAGAGTTGTTTCGCGGCCGAGGCCATGTCCCTCGCGTTGCCGAAAAACCGCAGGAAGGTTCCCGCGAGTTTGTTGGCTTCCTCGAGCAAGGCCTTTAAATCGTCAAGGTTGTTGTTGTTTTTGTCGTCGCTCATGGGCCGGGGTCCTCTCGATTGAAATTTGGCGGGTGAATGTTGACTTGTGATGCCGTTTCCGACCGCGGGAAGGGATGTTTCCGAAAACGCCCGCGCGCGGGGACGCGGGAGCTTTTCCCCGGGTCGGGGAATTTTTTCGTCGGGTTTTGTTTTCAAAGGAGTGAAATTTATTCGGCGGCGCGAACCGGCGGGGGTTCGCGAGTCGGATCGGGCGGGCGGGGAATTCTCCTCGCGGCTTTGACTGACGAATCCGGGATCGGATTAAGGTTCGGGAAAAACCGGGGGAGGGAACGGAGCGGGACGGAATGTTTCATGACGTAAAATTATAACATGTTCGGAACCGAAAACAACAGGGCGAAGATTGCTCGGAACAACATTGGCGCGTAAAATGGAGACCCCTCATCTATATTACTTTTACAAATCGAAGAAAAAGTCATTCGCATGACTTTCGCCCGGGGCGGGAAAAGTCACGCGTATGACTTTGACGCGGTGCCGAAGAAGTCACGCGTATGACTTTGGCGCGGCGCGAAAAAAGTCATACGCATGTCTTTTGCCCGGCGCCGAAAAAGTCATATGGATGTCTTTCGCGCGTCGAAGGCAAAGTCATCGGCTTCACTTTCTCTTGGTGGAAAAAAAGTCTCGCGCGTCATTTTCGGGAATCGGGACGAAAACGTAAGGAATCGTTTCGCCGATTCTCGGAAGTTTTGGCGCGGTTGTTTTCCGGGGTTGGCGGGGCGAAAAAAACGGATGCCGCCCCGCCCCGGTGAAAATCGGATTTCGCCGCGGCTGCGCGGTCGAATCCTCGCGGGCAAGCCCGACAAAACCGGTTTCCGGTTCCGCCGGCGCCGGGAGGGGAAAAATTTTTTCGGAAGAAG
>JAITKT010000294.1 GCA_031278225.1 Deltaproteobacteria bacterium | reverse complement strand
TGTCTTTTTCGTCGAAACTTTCGCGATACCCCGGGAAAAAAAAGACACCGCGAAAAAAACCGGGATGTCGCGAATGAAAATAAAACCCGCGAAAACAAAGGGTGAACCAAGGGATCCCTCGCGCGTTCGCGGAGCCCGACGAAACGCCCGGGTCAATTTTCGCGAAAATTTCACCTTTGAACGCGACTTATTCGAAACGCGGCCGACGCTCCGTCCGGCGACCCCCGGGCGGTTCCGCGGGGCGACTTCGGAGGACACCGCGGATCTCTCGAGTCGTTTTGTCTTTCGCGAAGGCTTCGCGGTCAAAGGTCCCGGTAGGTGAGGATGTTCGGGTGGGGTTGATTGTCCCTTCCGGCGAGGTTCGTGAGTTCGAGGAGCCTTTCCGACAGTTTTTCCGAGAGGGGGGCGAAGTCGGGGAGTTTCCAGGTCCAGTTTCCGGAGGCGGTGCCGGGCACGTTTACGCGCTCCCTTTCGTCGGCCCCGAGGAGGTCTTGGATTGTGGTGACGGCCACGGCGGCGGGGGAGAGCCAGGCGAGCCTCACCATCGCGGGAGCTATGTTTTTTTCGGTGACCTCGTACCCGACCGTTTCCGAGACGACTTTCCTCGCCCCGGGGGTGAGCTCGTTTTTCCACCAGCCCACCGCGGTGTCGGTGTCGTGGGTGGAGGAGAAGATGACGTTGTCGGGCTCCACCCTGTAGGGGCAATGTATGGAAAGACCGGTCGGGTCTCCGACGCCGAACTGCAAAACCCTCACCCCGGGGAGGCCCAGGGACTTACGGAGGGCCGTCACGTCGGGGGTGATGATGCCCAGGTCCTCGGCCATGATCTTCAAGGGCCCGGTGAGGTCCGGGAACTCGAAGAGCTCCCTTCCGGGACCGGGTTTCCAGACGCCCTTCTCCGCGGTCTTTTCCCCGGCCGCCACGGCCCAGAAGGCCGAAAAGGCCCTGAAATGGTCCAGCCTGACCCAGTCGAAGAGGCCGAGATTGTGGCGGATCCGGCTCCTCCACCAGGCGTGTCCGGACTCCTTGTGCCGGGGCCAGTCGTAGACGGGGTTTCCCCAGAGCTGGCCGGTCTTGGAATAGTAGTCCGGGGGGACGCCCGCCATGAGGGCCGTTTCGCCCCGGTGGTCGAGGCAGAAGAGGTGCCTGTTGGCCCAGACGTCGGCGGAATCGTGATTCACGTAGAAGGGCGCGTCGCCCACGAGGGAGATCCCCGGTTCCGCCAGGCGTTTCTTGAGTTTTTCCAGTTGCTTGAAGAAAAGCCACTGCCCGAACTTCACCCTCAGAATCTCCCTTCGGAGGGCGGTCCCGGTCGCGGCGAGGGCCTCGTCCCTTCTGTATTTCACGTCGTCGGGCCATTCGGTCCAGACGGCGTTCGCGAAGCGCTCCTTCGCGGCGGCGAAGAAGGCGTAATCGTTCAGCCAGGACCCGTTGAAACGGCAGAATTCGCCGAACTCGGCGGAATCTTCCAATCTCTTTTCGGCCCTCAGGAAGGCCTTGTCGATTAAGGCTTTTTTAAGGGCCCCGGCCTTTTCGTGATTCACGGCCCGGGTCTCCCCGATTTCGGCGTCCTTGAGATCCCGGGCGTCGAGGAGCCCGTCCCGGAACATGAGTTCCGGACTCACGTACAGGTCGTGGCCGGCGAAGGCGGAAAAGGAGCTGTAGGGGGAATTTCCCAAACCCGGGGAAGTGGGTCCCAGGGGGAGTATCTGCCAGAAGGAGATGCCCGAGGCCCGGAGGAATTCGGCGAATTTTTCGGCCGACGGACCGAGGTCCCCGACCCCGAGGGAGGTGGGGAGGGAGCTCAAGGGAAAAAGGATGCCCGCGGCCCTCCAACCCTGTTCGAAACGAGTCATCAGAAGCACCTGAAATTCTTTCCGGGGGATTTTTTTCGCGAAAAAATCGGGAAAACGGGGGGAGGGGTCTCAGTCGTCCTCCGCGCCCTCTTTTTTGACCAGGGTCAGCTTGGGCCGCGGGCGTTCGGTTTCCCGGCCCTTCCGGGATTTCCCGAGACCGAGAAACAAGCCCGGGATCGGGTTCGCGAAAGGCGGGACGGGCGGGTCCGGCCCGCGGTCGAAGAGGCCCCCGCGGGGGGAGTCACCGTCCGGGTCCGAACCTCTCCCGAAGGCCCCGGGGGGGAAGTCATCCCGGTCCGGGCGCGGGTGTCCGGGGCGGGGCCGGGATCCGGGGAGGGGCTTGTCGCCGGGGGTCCAGCGGGGTTCCCGGGTTTTGGGGCGGGCGTTTATTTCGTTGGTTTTTTCCGGAAACTGGATGTTTTTGATGCGCACGCCGTTAATCAGGAAATACAGAACCGAGGCCTCCTCCCATTCGGGGACGCTTTTGGGGTTTTTCATGCGTTCGTGATAGACGGGGAGGAGTTTCAAAAGGTCCGTTTCGTTCAGGGAAAGGATCTCTTTCGCGAGGGCTTTCAATTTCTCTTCGGTTGTGGCCATGCGCTGCACCTCGTGACCTTGCGAAAGGCCCGAAATCGAAAAATGCCTGAAAGGAAAGGTGGTTTTCGCTGTTCCGGAACGACCGGGTTTTGTCCGACGCGGTTTGACGATTATTATAACTTCGGATCCCGGATTCTTACCCGCCGCCCGGGGCGGAGGGGAGCCGGCGGGGCGGGGGAGGGGAGCGGGACGGGAGCGGGACCCCGGCGGGACCCGGGAAGCCCCCCTGAAGGCGACGGCCCGGGAAGGGATTTTCTTGATTT
>JAITKT010000282.1 GCA_031278225.1 Deltaproteobacteria bacterium | reverse complement strand
CCGTTTTCGCGCCGTTTTCGCGCCGTTTCCCGCCGTTTTCCAGCCGTTTTTCCGCCGTTCTTTCGCCGTTTTCCCGTTCTTCGGAAGGCCCCCCGTTCCGTTTCGCGGGGGAAGGGGGGACGGTTCAGGTCCTGTTTCTCATGACGAAGTATTGGCAGGGCTGCCCGGAGGTCCTCATCACCTCGACCCCGGGGACGCGGTTGCTCTTGAAGCCCAGGGCCCTGCACCCGTGGCGGCGGGAGGGGTCCCAGGTGACGAAGTAGTGACGGCAATCCACGCAGCGGGGGTTTCCGACCCCGGAGCCGCCGGGGGCGGCCCTTTTCGCGGTCGCCGGTCTCAAGGGCGCGTTCTTTCGCCGAAAAGAGCCGTTCCTATCCTGACCATCGTGGAACCCTCCTCTATCGCGACCCGGTGGTCCCCGCTCATGCCCATGGAAAGGCCCTTGAGGTCCGGGGCGTGTTTGTCCCTCAGCTCCCGGAGCTTCCGGAAGTGGGGTCTCGAGACCTCGGGATCCGGGTCCCAGGGGGGCATGGTCATGAGACCGACGGGAACGAGGGCCGCGTAGGCCCGGAGGGCGTCCAGGAAGTTGGGGAACTCCTCCGGCTCGATTCCGCTCTTGGAGTCTTCCCCGGAGACGTTCACCTGGACGTAGACGTCCATCGTCGATCCCATGGCGATGAGCCTTTTGTTCAGCTCGGCCGCGAGGTCGAGGCTGTCCAGGGCGTGGATGACGGTGAAGAGGTTCACGGCGTGCTTGGCCTTGTTGGTCTGGAGATGACCTATGTAATGCCAGACGGCCTTCCCCTTGACCAGGGGGATCTTGTCCCTCGCTTCCTTGACGTAGCTTTCCCCGAAGTCCCTCTGACCCGCGAGGACGTAGTTGTCCACGGATTCCGCGGGGAAGGTCTTGGAGACCGCGAGGATCGAGACCTCCGAGGGGTCGCGGCCCGCCGTGCGGCAAGGGTCCAGGATTCCCTCCCGGAGGGCCGCGAGTCTTTCTTCCGCCTCGCCCCGGCTTATGACGGGGCCCGCCGGTCCCGCGGCTCCGTTCAACCCGGTTTCTTCACCGTCCCGCCCGTTCATTTCGCGATGTCCTTCAGGTTGAAGTAGTAGCTCGGATCGAAGCCGGCCTCCGAGGGGGGTATGACCCTTTGGATGGAGAGGCCCGCGCTTTCTTTTTCGTCGTTGAGATTCACGAGCTTGGGTTTGGGGTTCAGGCGGCCCTTGTTGTCGGCCACGAGCTTCACGATGGGGGTGAGGAGGGAGGAATGGTCCACCTCCATCACCACGGCGATGTCCCCGGAATTGAGTTCCACTATGGACCCCGGAGGGTAGATCCCCACGCTCTGGACGAAACGGTCGACCCAGTAGGGCTCGAAGTGGGTGCCCCGGAGGCTGTAGATGAACTTCAGGGCGTCGTGGGGCAATCTCCCCTTGTGGTAGACCCTGTCCGAGGTCAGGGCGTCGTAGACGTCCGAAAGTCCGCAGATGGTCGCGAGTTTGGGGATGGCGTCCCCTTCGAGGTGATCCGGGTAACCCGACCCGTCAAGCCTCTCGTGATGAAATTTCGCGACCTCTATGACCCTGTCGTCCACGTCGAGCTTCTGTTCCTCGATGATGACCGCGGAAAGGGCCGCGTGATTTTTCATGACCACGAATTCCTCGTCCGTGAGTTTTCCCGGCTTGTTCAATATGAAGGAGGGAATGCGGGTCTTCCCGAGGTCGTGAAACATGGTCCCCATGCCCAGGATGCGCAGGTCGTCCTGGGAGAGTCCCAGGGCCTTTCCCGTGCTTATGGAAAGAACCGAGACGTTCAAGCAATGGGTGTAGGTGTAGTCGTCGAAACGTTTGAGTTTGATGAGGGCCGTGAGGGCGTCCTGGTTTCTCGAGACGCTCTCCACGAGTTCGTCCACGTTTTCCCGGACCTCGCTCACCTCTATGCGCTTGTTCATGTAGCAGGCCGCGATGAGGGCCTTGGAGGTGTCGAGGGCCTTGGTGTAGGCCTTGGCCGCCTTGGGGAGCTCCGCCTCCACGGCCGAAACCCTCTCCGGGGCCGCGGCGGCGGGGGGCGCTTGGGAGATCTGCCTGGATTTGACGGGGGCTCTCGTCGGAATCGGCACGAAGGGTTTTTTCGCGACCGTGGGCAAAACTTTGGACTTTTCCGTGTCGATGTAGACTTCCTCTATCCCGAAATCCAAGAGCTCCTGTATCTCCGCCTGGTCGGTCAAAAGACGGCTCTTTTTTTTCCACGGGTGGTTCAACCACGTTCTGCCCACGTCGGCCACGAACATGCCCACGAGCAAATCCTTCGTGACAATTTTCTTTAACATCGCATCCTCTGAGTGTCGGCTGAAATCCCCCGAGGGGTCGACGGCCCTTCTCCCCGATTCGTCGCGGACCCCGTCGCGGACCCCGTCGCGGACCAAGTTCCGCGGAGGCGCCCCGGGTCGCGCCCGGTGTCCCCGGTTTTCGGGGACCGGCGCGAAAGGCCGAAGCGTCGGTCGGGCGATGGGGAGCAAGGGATTCGAAATCAAAAAAGCGAACGCGCCCGGCGGGAAAACCCCCCGGGTTCGCGGGTCCCGGGTAACGCGCCCCGGGGTTATCCCCGTTTCGCCGCCCCGGTTTCGCGCATGATCCCTCTTATCGGATTATAATCTTTGAACCTTCCAAGTCAACCCCGACCCCCCGGAAAAAGCTTTCCGAAACGAGTCTCGCGGAAGAAGACTCCGGTGACGCTTCGGGAAAACCGGAGAGACAGCCCGAGGGTTTTGACGGCGAAGGGAAAAACGAAGAGGCGGGGAAGGTTTCGGGGAGGCCTTCCTCTTTTTTTCATTAAACCATAAAAATCAAGCGTTTTCGAATCCGGGACAAAATCAAAAAACCGGGGAAAATTTGAAAAAAACAAAATTTTCCTCGAATTCGGGCAAAAGGCCCCCGTTTTCGGGGGAGGAGGGCGGGGCGTTCGCGATTTTCGCGAATGTTTCGAAGTCGGTTTCGACAGGGGGAAGACGTCGGGAGAGGACGCCGGGAAAGGACGCCGGGAAAGGACGCGGGTAGAGGACGCCGAAAGAGGAGTGAGGGGAGGGCGGGACGAACGGGAAAAAAGGGAGGTTTCGGAACGGGAACCCCAAGGGGGGGCTCCGGCCCGGGCCGTCAGGGCGGGAGCGCGAGGCTTTCGGGCTTATTTCCCGGGCTTCTTTTCCACTATGTCAAAGTGGTCGAAACGCATCAGGAAGGAGCCCCTCCCCTGGGTTTGGGAGCGGACGGCGGTGGAGTAGTCGAGGACCCTCGAGAGGGGGGCCGAGGCGAGAATGACCTTGAAACCCCCGGGGAGGCTCGTCAGGTCTTCGACCCTGCCCTGACGGGAGTTTATGTCGCCCACGATCTCGCCCACGAATTCCTCCGGGGAGGTGACCTCCAGTTTCATCACGGGTTCCATGAGAACCGGGGAGGCGGCCATCATGGCCTGGCGGAAGGCCTGACTCACGGCTATGCGGACCGTGGGCTCGTCGGCCCCGGCTTCCCCCAGGTCCAGGGAGACCAGATCCGTTTCCATGTCCAAAACGGGGTATCCCATGAGACTGCCCGTGGCGAGGCCGTCCCGGAGGGTGTCGACGGCGGCCTCGGCGAGGCTCGCTGGATAGGGGAGCTCCGCCGGGAGAAGGGATTTGGCGATCGAGCCGGTTCCCCGGGCCAGGGGTCTGATGCGGACCCTGGCTTTGGCCGTTCTGGAACTCCCCCCGGTTCCGGGCTTGGAGAAGGAGCCTTCCCCCTCCGCGGTTCCGGTCACGGTTTCCCGGTGCACCACCTGGGGTTTTCCCACCCTCGTGGTGACGCCGTGTTCCCTCGCGAGTCTGTGAATGAGGACGTCCAGGTGGAGTTCCCCCATGCCGCTTATGACGGTCTGGCCGGTGTCCTTGTCGACCTTGAGCTTGAAGGTGGGGTCTTCCTCCGCGAGTTTCCCCAGAGTCTCCAGGAGCTTGGGGCCGTCCTGGGCGTTCAGGGGTTCGACCGCCACGGAGATCACGGGGTCCGCCGCCCGGATGGTTTCCAAAAGAACGGGCCGTTTTTCGTCGGAACAGAAGGTGTCCCCCGTGGCGGCGGACCGGAGTCCCACGACCCCGATGAGGTCCCCGCTTTTGGCCTCGGGGATCCTGTCCCTCTTCCCCGCGTTTATCCTGAAGATTCTCCCTATCTTGTCCTTTTGCCCCGTGCGGGTGTTCGTCACTTCCCCGCCCTCTTTCAAGGTCCCCGCGTAGATCCTCGCGAAGCTCAGTTTTCTTCCCTGTTCCATCATCTGGATCTTGAAGACCAGGGCCACCAGGGGGGCGTTGTCCCCCGGACGCACGATGACCCTTTCCCCGTCCGGGTCCAGGGCCGCTACCGGAGGCAGGTCCGCGGGGGAGGGGAGAAAGTCGACTATGCCGTCCAGAAGGGGCTGGACTCCCTTGTTTCTCAGGGCCGCCCCCGCGAAGACGGGGACCAAATCCAGGGAGATGGTCGCCGCCCTTATGGCTTTTTTGAGTCTCTCCGGGTCGATCTCCTCGTCCGCGAGGTAGCTCTCCATTATGTCGTCCGAGGTCAGGGCCACGGTTTCGACGGTTTTCTTTCTCTCCGCCGCCATCTCCGCCCGGAGTTCCCCGGGGATCTCCGTCTCGGTTATCTCGGCCCCGAGAGACCTGTCGTCGAAGGAGCAGAATTTTTGGGTCAAAAGGTTCACCACGCCCAAAAACTCGTCCCCGTCCATGACGGGTCTAGTTATGACCAGGGGGTTCGCCGAGAGCTTGGTCCTCAACTGCTCCAAAACCCTTTCGAAGTCCGCCCCCACCCTGTCGATTTTGTTCACGAAGGCCAGCTTCGGGACCCCGAACCTGTCCGCCTGCCTCCAGACCGTCTCCGACTGGGGCTGGACCCCTCCCACGGCGCAAAAAACCCCCACCGCCCCGTCCAGGACCCTTAAGCTTCTTTCCACCTCTATGGTGAAGTCCACGTGTCCGGGGGTGTCGATTATGTTTATCTCGGCTCCCTTCCAGAGGCAGGAGGTCACGGCGCTCATGATCGTGATGCCCCGGTCCTGCTCCTCGGGAAGGAAATCCATCACGGCCTCGCCGTCGTGGACCTCGCCAATCTTGTGGGTCCGACCGGTGTAATAGAGAACCCGTTCGGTCAGAGTGGTCTTGCCGGCGTCGATGTGCGCGATGATGCCGATGTTTCTCAAATTTTCGATTCTTGTCGAGTCTTGGGCCATTTCAGAAAACCGGGACGAACATTAAAATGCCCGCGATGCCCGCCGGGGCCGGGCGCGGGAAAAAGGACAAAAAAAAGAAAAAAAACGAAAAAAAGGGGAAAAACGAAAAAAAACGGAAAAAAAGAAAAAAAAGGAAAAACGGGAAAGACGGAAAAAATCAAGGGGGTCGCCGCGGGAAGGGTTCCGGAAAGGACCTTCCCGGGAAGGTCAGGGTTCGGGAGCGTTTCGCGGGGCGTTCGCGGCGTCGGCGGCCACCGCCCGTTTTTTCGTCATCTCCCGGAACTCCCGGAGCTTTTCCCTCAAAAACGCGTCTTCGAGGGCGAGGATTCGCATGGCGAGCCAGGCGGCGTTCTTGGCGCCTCCCACGGCCACGGTCGCGACGGGGACGCCCGAGGGCATCTGGACCGTGGAGAGAAGGGCGTCGAGGCCACCCAAGGGGGAACCCGCCAAGGGAACCCCTATCACGGGAAGGGAGGAGGACGAGGCCATGACCCCCGCCAAGTGGGCGGCCATGCCCGCCCCGGCGATTATAACTTTCAGGCCCCTCGATTCCGCGGTTTTCGCGTAATTCAGGGTCCTTTCGGGATGCCTGTGGGCCGAGCTCACCGTCGTCTCGAAGGGGACCCCGAACTCGGAAAGGACCTCTTCGGCCGCCTTCATGACCGGACGGTCGCTCTCCGACCCCATCACGATTCCGACCAGGGCTTTTCCGGTCTTTCCGGTATCGTCGGTCTTTCCGGTCTTTTCGGTCTTTCCGGTCTTTTCGGTCTTTTCGATCATGGTCCCGCCCTCGAAACGGAAAAAGAGAAAAAAACGGCCCGGGCTCCCCGGACTCCCGGGGGCGCCCCGGCGTCGGTATGACAAAGACACGCCCGGGGCCGAGCCGCGAAGCCGCGGGCGTTCCCGAATCCCCCCGAAAAAAGCCGGGGGCGGGAAAAAAACGGAAAAACGAAAAGCGCTTCGGGAAAACCGTTCGCCGGAAGCGGTCTTCGCGCTTTTATCGAGTGACGGCCATTGGTCCCGAAGTTTGGTTTTTAGCACATCGTCTCTTTGTTTGTCAAGCCGCGGGCCGTTTTCGCGAGGGTCCGCCGGGTCCCGGGGGGCTTGGCTTCCCAAGGGTGAGCGCCGGTTTTCGGGGGAAAAAATCAAAGGGGGAAATCGCCCCCCCGTTTCGCTTTGTTTTCCTCCGCGCGGTCAAAACCCCGAAACGAAGATTTTAAGGGAAAAGGGGGGAGAACCCGTTAAAATTTCGCGGGCGCTTCGGCCATTCCGTCTGGTACGCCAAGCGGTTCGAATGTTTTAAAGATCCGGATTTTCGGACAAAAAAAACGGCGTCGCCGACACCGTTCGGGAAAAACTTTTGATTCGCCGGGGGAAATTGTTTTTCGGTCAAAAAAACCCCGGGTGTTTTTTCGGGTTTTGAAATTTCGGATCCCGCGGCCCCGGGACCGTCGGATCCGAGAAGGAAAAGATTCGCGGGTTTTCCCCGCGCGGGGGAACTGTCCCGAAGTGGGTGTTCAGGACCCCGTTTTCGAGGTGGTGGAGGGCGTAGCCGGGGGCCCCCGGCCGAAATCTGTCCCCTCCCGAGGGGAAAAGCTCGAGTTCCATTTGAAGGGAAACGGGCGGCGCGACCGCGGCCCTTCCCCCGGGGTAATCGACGGCCATGGCCCGGTGCAAATGACCGGCGCAGAGGAGAAGATTCGGGCGGGTTTTCAATATTCCGACGAGACGGTCGAGCCCGGGATACTCCTCGTCCATCATCCCCATCCCCGAGGCGAAGGGCGGATGATGCACGAAGAGGAGAATCCTTTTTTCGGGCGGGGTCCCGGAAATGATTTCCCCGAGCCGGGAGAGCGCTTTTCCGTCCAAACCCCCTCCGTGTCTCCCCTCGATTTTGGAGTCCAGAAAGATGAGTTTCGCGGGGCCGAGCTCTTCCGCGCCTCCCAGGCCGGGAAAAAAGGCCGGGTCCGGGGCGGGGAGAAAATCACCCAAGACTTCCGCCATGTTTTTCCTGTCGTCGTGATTTCCCGGGACGATCCGGACCGGAACCTTCCAGCGGGAAAGCCTCTCCCCGATGAATTCGTACGCCTCCCGTTCCCCCCGATCGGCCAAGTCCCCCGTCATGACCAGGGCGTCGAGGGCGGGCCTGAAGTTGAAAAGGTGGTCCTCCGCGGCCTCGAAGAGGGCGGATCCGTCGACCGCCCCGTAAGCCTTTTTTCTTCCCGCGAGAACGTGCGGGTCCGTGAGTTGGCCGATGAGCATGACGCGTTTTCACCCCGAATCTCCCCGAAATTCCCCCCCGAGGGGGACCGCGACCCGGGATGACCGCTCCCGATCATCCCCCTTTCGGGCTTTCCCTTTCGGATTACCCCTTCGAATGTCTTCTCAGGCCTCCGCGAAGAGCAGGAGCTCCTCGGGGGGCAGCTCCACCCCCACGTCCTCTCCCGGACCGAAGGTGCTTCCCTGAAGTTCGAGTTTTATGAGGGTTTCCCCGGTCAGGCGCACCACGAGACGGGTCTTCCGGCCTATGAAGCGTTTGGACACGACCGTTCCCCTCATGGTTCCGGGGGAGACCGGGACCACCTTGGGTTTGTCGGGACGGAAAAAGACGCTCACCTTGCCCCCGGGCGAGGCCGGGAGTCGGAGAGCCCCCGCGGGTCCCTTGGCGGGTCCGAGGGAGGAAAGGGGTATGAAGGCCTCGCCCGGGAGACGCAGATAGTCTCCCTCGAGGCTTCCCGTCAAATGATTGGACCCTCCCACGAACCCCGCCACGAAGGCCGTCCCGGGGTGGCGGTAGATCTCCTCCGGGCTTCCCGTCTGTTCCACCCTCCCGTCCTTCATGACGACTATCAGGTCCCCCAGGGCCATGGCCTCGTCCTGGTCGTGGGTGACCATGACGGTCGTGATCCCGAGTTCGCTCAGGAGCTCTTCCAGCCATTCCCTCAGACTCACCCTCAGAATGGCGTCCAGGGCGGCCAGGGGTTCGTCGAGGAGGAGCACCCTGGGACCGGCCGCGAGTGCCCTCGCCAAGGCCACCCTCTGCTTCTGACCCCCGGAGAGGGCGTCTATTTTCCGTTTCGCGAAGTCCTTGAGCTTCACCATCTCGAGCATGGCCTCCGCGACGGGTCTTCTTTCTTTTTTCGGAATCTTTCGGGCCTTCAAGCCGTAGGCCACGTTTTCCTCCACGTTCATGTGGGGAAACAGGGCGAAATGCTGGAAAACCATCCCGATCCGCCTTTTTTCCACGGGGATCGCGGTCACGTTCTGGTCCCCCAAAAAGACC
>JAITKT010000280.1 GCA_031278225.1 Deltaproteobacteria bacterium | reverse complement strand
ACTTCCGACAAGGGGCATTTCCCCGGCGCGGAGCGCTTCCATTTCACCCCCCAACACGCGAGGGAGCTCGCCGAAAAGACGGTTTTGATAGCGATTGAGGCCTTCAAGAACAGGGACCAATCGAGGGTCGACATCCCCTGCGAACCCGTGGAGATCCTTTCGGGTTTTTCGAACGAGGCCATCCTGGGAGCCCTGGGCGGAACCCCCGCCCCGCTCATCGACGCCATCAAGGCCGGAACGGTCCGGGGCGCGGTGGGGATCGTGGGTTGCAACAATCCCAAACTCAAGCAGGACCACCACCACGTGAACCTCGCGAGGGAATTGATAAAAAGGGACATCCTCGTGCTCGTCACCGGCTGCGCGACGAGCGCCATGGGAAAGGCCGGTCTTCTGGTTCCGGAGGGCGCGAATCTCGCCGGGGAAAAATTGAAGGGCCTCTGCGGGGCCCTGGGCATCCCCCCGGTCCTGCACGTGGGGTCCTGTGTCGACAATTCCAGGATCATCCACCTCTGCGCCGTTCTCGCGAACGCCATCGGGGTCGACGCGGACGCCCTGCCCGTCGCGGCGTCCGCCCCGGAATGGTATTCCGAGAAGGCCGCGGCCATCGGTCTCTACGCCGTCGCGACGGGCATCACGACCCACTTGGGCCTTCCGCCCATGATTCTCGGGAGTCCCGCCGTCACCAACCTCGCCGTCGAAGGCCTGAAAAAGGCGGTGGGGGCCGCCTTCATCGTGGAACCCGATCCCTTCAAGGCCGCCGACCTCCTGGACGCCCACGTGGCCGCCAAGCGGACGGCCCTGGGCCTCGGCGCTTAAGGGGGGAAAACATGACAACGCCAAAAACCATAAGGGTCTCGCCCCACAAGTGCATCGGTTGCCTCAATTGCGAACTCGGCTGCGCGATGAGGGACTGGGGCGAATTCTTTCCCTCCCCGCCGAAAATAAACCTCGTGTTTTTCAAGGACGGGGGAGGGGTCCCCGTGACCTGTTTTCAGTGCGACAACGCCCCCTGTCTCGCGGTCTGTCAGACCGGGGCCCTCGCCCGTGACGAGTCGGGCGTCATCGCCTCCGACCCGCGTCGCTGCGTGGGCTGCGGGGCCTGCGCGGCCGTCTGTCCCTTCGGAAACGTCGTCTACGACAGGAAGGGAAAACGGGTCCTGAAATGCGACCAATGCGGGGGCGAGCCCCGTTGCGTCAAGGCCTGCCCGTCGGGGGCCCTGAAATACGAGGACGACACCGACGCGGTAAAAGCCAGGAGGGAGGCCTTCGCCAGGGCCCTGAAGGCCGCGGGGGAGCTTTCCTGAAAACCCTTTCGGGGCGGGCCTCGGGGGTTTCCCCGGAAAAAAAAACGAAAAAAAGCCCGTCCGGATTTCGAAAAAAAAGAAATCCGGACGGGCTTTGATTTTCCCGAAAATCAATTGTTCAAAAGCCCGGAAGGCCTTGGCTCATTTTCTCCTTTTGTTTTTCCTGTGGTCCCAGGGGGCGGTCGCGTCGGGATTTCCCCAGAGCCCCAGTCCGGCCTTTTGGGCCTTCCCCTCGGCCGCCCCGATTCTCGCGCAAACGTTTTTGCTCTTGCAGTAAGCGCCGTAGAGCCAGGCGTGACCCTTTTCGACCATGACCAGATTCACGAGGGTCCCTTCGAGTTTCACGAGACAGACGTGGCGGCCGTATCGGTCGATGTCCATCACCTCCAGGTCGACCTTCTTGCCGTGGACGAGTTTTTTCAAAAAGTCCCCCGCGATTTTTCCGTGGGGCTGGTCCTTTTCCGGGGAGTCCACCCCGTAGAAGCGGACCCTTATTTGCTCGAAATCGTCGGTCCTGACCGTGATGGTGTCGCCGTCCTGGACGCCAATCACAAGGCCCCTCATGGTTTCGGCGGCCGGGGAAACGCGGGACGTCGAAAAAGTCGCCGCCGCGAAGATGGCGACCGCGGCCACCGCGATGAGAATCTTCCTCTCGCTCGGGGACACTCGGGCTCTCCTTTTCGGTTGATGTTTTTCGCGTTCGGGAAATATGGAGGGGGGGGTTCGGGAAATGTTTTCAAAAAATTTCCCGACATTCGGGCATTCGAAGATTTTTTTCGATTGCGAAGATGAATTTTCCCCGGCGTCGCGGGCGTTCGGAACATTCGGAAGGTTCGGAACGGAAAACGGGAGAGCGGGGCCCCCACCCTTGGGATTCAGGCTTCTTTTCCGGTCTCGAGGCCGTCGGATTCGTCCCGGGGGGCGTCTCCGATGTACTTCATCATGACCTCCACGATCTTTTCCTGCTTCACGGGCTTGGCGAGGTGGGCGTTCATGCCGGCCTTGATGGCCCGGTCGATGTCCTCCTTGAAGGCGTTGGCGGTCAGGGCGATTATGGGGACGCTGCGGGCGTCCCGGCGCTCGAGGCCCCTTATGGCGGTGCTGGCCTGGTAGCCGTCCATGTTGGGCATCTGGACGTCCATGAGGATGATGTCGTAGGTGCCGGCGGGGGATTCCTCGAATTTCTTCAGGGCCACCTGGCCGTCCTCGGCCTCGTCCACGGAGATACCGGTGTTCTTGAGCATGGCGCGGGCTATCTTCCGGTTCAGGTCCACGTCGTCCACGAGAAGGACCTTTTTCCCCTTGAACTTGTCCGTGGTGTCGGAGATGACCAGGGACTTTTTCTTGAGATCCCTCTTGGTTTCCTTGAGCCAGATGGAGAAGGAGAACTCGCTCCCCTTCCCGACCTCGGATTTCACCTTAATCTCGCCCCCGAGGAGGTGAACTATGTGGCGGCTGATGGTGAGCCCGAGCCCGGTCCCGCCGTAGCGGATGGATATCACGCCGCTCCCCTGCTCGAAGGGATGGAAGATGGCGTCCATGGCCTCCTGGGAGATGCCTATCCCGGTGTCCCGGACCGTGAACTCGACCAGGGCCTTCCCGTCCTTGCGGTCGCGGCGCTTGATCACGAAGTCTATGGTCCCGCCCTCGGGGGTGAACTTCACGGAGTTCCCGAGGAGGTTTATGAGGACCTGCCTCAGGTGCAGGGGGTCGGTCATGAAGGTGTTGGGGGAGAAGTCGACGAGGTCCGTGTTGAAGGTGATGTTCTTCTGGATGCATCTCGTCTTCATTATGCTCGTGACCGTGTTGGCGAGGACTATGAGCTCCACCTGCTCCTCGGAGATCTCTATCTTCCCCGCCTCGATTTTCGAGAGGTCCAGGATGTCGTTCAGAAGGCCCAGGAGGTGCAGGGAGGATATTTCTATCTGCCTCACGTTGTCCTTGATGTCCTGGAACTCCGGGGCGTCGGTCTTGATGGCGTCGAGATTCTTTTCCACTATGCCCGAAAGACCGATGATGGCGTTCATGGGGGTTCTTATCTCGTGGCTCATGTGGGCCAGGAACTTCCCCTTGTGTTCGTTCGCGCTCTTGGCGTCGTTCATGGCCCTCTCCAGCTCCTGCTGCTTAAGGACCATGTCCGTCATGTCGAGGCTCTCTATGATGTAGCCGCTTTTCACCCCGTCCTTGTCGTAGAAATAGTTGGCCTTCCCCTGGAAATACATGTTGAAGTTCGAGTTGTAGAAGATCTCGGCCTCCTTTCCCTCTTTGAGGGCGGTCAGGGGGCTGTAGGGGGTGTCCATGGGGTATTCGGTTATGTCCGCGTAGTCTTTTCCCACCACCTCCGGGAGGGTGCTCCTGTAATATTTCAGGGCCTGGTCGTTCATGTAGATGATCTTCATGTCCATGTCCAGGATGGAGAGCGGGTGCTTGACGCTGTCGACTATCGCGTCCGCGAGGTCGTCGAAGGAGTCGGAAAGGGTCCCGAACTCGTTCTTGACGTCGGAATTGAATCTGAACTGCCTCTCCCCGGACCTGAACCTGGAGATGCCGTTTATGAGGGAAGTTATGCTCTTGGTGAGGAAGGAGGCCATCCAGATCGCTATGAAGACGACGAGGACTATTAAAACCGCGGTGGTGAGGAAGAGCTGGAAGAAGGTGTCCCGGAGGCTGTTGGCCACCGTG
>JAITKT010000275.1 GCA_031278225.1 Deltaproteobacteria bacterium | reverse complement strand
CAATTTGTGCTGTTTCGCGAAAAACTCCACCGACGCGGTCAAGGCGCTGAAGAAATAGTTGAGGGAGATCCCCACGAGCACGATGACCGTGGGGTTTATGCCGATTTTTTTGGAAATCCCGTAAACCGTCATGACGCACGCGAGGGAGGAGACGAAGGCGCAGGCGATGACGCCGGCCTCGGATTCCAGAAAGGCGCCCGTGCCGAAAACGATGCAGATCGAAGCGCCGAAGGCCGCCGCCGAGGAGATCCCCAGAGTGAAGGGACTCACCAGGGGGTTTCTCGTCACCGACTGCATTATGGCCCCGGCGACGGACAACCCGATGCCGGCCAGGATTGCCATGGCGATTCTCGGCAAACGCAGAAGCAGAATGATCTTGTTCGCCCTGGCGTCCGGGCTTTCCTCGACCTTGCCCCCGATCCACAGTTTCACGGCCGTCAGGGTCCGGAAAACGTCCGCGTCCATGCCGATGGTCGTGAAACACGCTCCGAGGACGAATATCGCGAGAATGGCCGCGAAGACGAAAATCATCTTTTTTCCGCGCAGGGATTGGTACCGTTTTTCGAGCGAGGAACGGTTCTTGTCCGCCGACGGGGAAAGCTGGTCCGGACCCGTCCCGTCCGCGCTTTCGCGCGGGCGGGACGGGGTCGGATCCGGCATGGTCAAAGTTTTTCCCGGGAGCGTCACAGTTCGATCTTCGCGCTCAGAAGGAAGGACCTCGGCATCGAGAGGCCTATGACGTTGGAGCCGCCTCTTCCGATCCAGTAATCGCTGTCAAAGACGTTGAAGCAGGAGACGCTCACCGAGAGGGGTTTGTCGGCAATGCGAAAAACGTGGGTGTACCCGAGGTCGAAGGACGCCCAGGCGGGGAGTTCCACTTTGTTGGCGTTGGTCACGTAAGAGGGGCCGCTGAACTGCATGCGGCCCATGGCCGTGTCGTTTTCGCCGATCTTCACCTCGGTCGCGAAGACACCGCTCCATTTCGCGACTCCCGTCACGTACATGCCGTCGTAAGTGCCGTTCTCGGTTTTGTCGCGCTTGGCGTCGAGATAGAGAAGTCCCGCCGTCACGCTCCAATTGGGAAGGATGTCGCCGATGACGTTCAACTCCAGACCGTTGTAGATGTTCGTCCCGTCCGGGGTCAAGTAACGTTTTCCGTCGATGTATTTGTCCATGAAGAGCCTCTGATCGACGTTGAAGTAGCTGAAGGTCGCGGTGATGCCCTCCCTTTGGTATTTTGCCCCCACTTCGTATTGTCTGTTTTTGACGGGTTTTATGAGTTCACCGTAGTTTTCGTAGTTGGTGCCGGTCACGGTTCTCGCCCTCGTGTAGCCTTGGGAGTAGCTGGCGTAGAGGAGGAGGTTGTCGATGGGCTTGAAGGTCAGCGCGAAGGACGGGCTGAAGGCGTCGTGGAAACTTCTTTCCGAAATCGCGCCGGCGGCGTTGATCGCCCAGTATTTGTTGTCGCGTCTCTGGAGGGCCGCGATGAGTCCGAATTGTTTGTATTCGAGTTGATCCACCGCGATTATGGACTGCGTGTACTCCGTGTTGATGGGTATCGCCGCGCCGACGACGGGAAAGGGTCCCGTGGCGGTGACACCGGTAGAAAGGCTTCCGGTTATCGAGATTGCGGCGGTGTTGGCTTGTGTCCTGTAGTTTTTGGTGCCCGAGAAGTCCCAGGTCACGGTTAAATTGTTTTTGAAATCCCCGAATTGAGACTTGATTCTCGCCCCGACCTGCACGTATTCGTTCATGTTTCTCTCCACCATGTGCAGGACTTGGCCGGTGATCACGCCGGTGTTGCCGTTCAACGGGAGGGAACCGCCCCAATTGTCGTACTTGTCGCCCTGCCTTTCGGTGAGGCCGGCGTTCAAAAACAGGTCGACGGAGTCCGTGACCTGCTGGTCGTGATTCAGGGTTATGATGTAGCCGTGCTGAATTTTTCTCATGCCTTCGTAATCGAAGCTGGTGGACGAATCCGGGGCCGGGAGGAGATCGGTGCTGGCGGCCTCAATCTCAAACCACCTCTGGCCGCCTCTCACGTCGATGTCGAAGTATCCGGCGAAGAAGTTCGTTATGCTGTTTTTGCCGATGTGATCGAAGTTGACGAAGACGTTCTTTTCGCCTTTCTTCATGTCTTTGACGGCAAGTTCGCCTTCCAGATATTGCGCGTTAAGCCTCAGGCCCCAAGCCGCGTTTTCCCCGAAGCGCCTTCCGATGTCCACGTACTCCCCGAACGAACCCCTGCCCGAAAAGGTTTGGGTGTATTTGGTGACGGGATCCAAAGTGGCCCTCTTGGTCGTGACCGCTATGACGCCGTTGGGGGCGGTGTTACCGTTGGTCCCGTTGACGGAGGTCGTCGAACCGTTCAAAACCGTGTTGGGCCCGGCCATCACGTCGATGCTTTCAATGATGTGGTTGGGGGGCGTCAGGAACTGGGCGAAGAGGTTCGGGACCCCGTTGAAGTAGAAGTTGTTCCCGTTGGCGTTGACCCCGCGAATGGAAAAGTCGGTGTACATGGGCGAGGTGTTGCTGGTCCTGATGGAGGGGTTGTTGACGAGCACCATGTTCAGGGGAAGGCTGGGGTCGCCGAAGGTCTCGATGGTGTGTTGGGTGTAGTTGAACTGCGTGAAGGGGATGTCCATGATGTCCATGCTGCCCAGCACCCCGTTCTTGGCGTTCCGGTAGACGTACCCGCCGGGGAGCTCTTCCTTGTCCCTTTCGGCCTGCACGAATATCGTGGTGAGACTGGAGTCCCGGGTTTCCTGGGCGGACGCCGGGGGAGAAAAAGCGAGGGTGAAAACGAAACACGCGGCCGCTATGACCGGGAAAATTCGCGCTGACGACATAATTTAAAGCCTCATTTCATGTTGTGGTATTGGAAGGGAATCTCGGAAGACGGAAGACGCGTCCTTGTTCGCGTTTTCCGTCGGGCAATCGAAAGGTCAAAACGCCTTGAATGAAAAAATGAAAAAAATCAAAAAAATGCGAAAAAACACAAAAAATTCATTTTTTGAAAAGCGCAAAAAAACCCGCAATCCGTTTTTCCCGGATTACAAAGTCAACCGATGTCGGCGCGGACCTAACTTCGAAATCGGAAAATCGCGCGGATCATTGAGTTATGTCGCCGGTCCTTGTCGCCGGGGATCGGGCAAAAAAAAAGGCCCGACCGAATCCGCCCCGTGCGCAGGGGTTTTGGTCGAGGCTAAAATTTGAGATGAACGACGGCTTCCCTTCGTCGGTCAGAGAGAAGCGGGCGCGGATACGCCTTGGGTCACGCGTCAGACGAGAATGCCTCTTCTCGGCGCGCGCGTGAGAGAACTCAATAATCATGCCGACAATGAGAGACGCAAAACAGACGCCGCCTACCGTCGGGAACTCCGGGTATTCTCGAATCATCATTGACGTCGCGTTAGTTGACATGGTTGCGTTTTAATTCGAAGGAGACCCGGTTTCATGCGAATCGTTCTTGCCCGGATGTCCGGACCCGGTCAAAACCGTAAAATGTCGAAACGGAAAAAAATGGCGGGAATTTTCGCGGCCGTCGGAACCGTCCGGGCACCGGCTTCATTTTTGAAGCGCGGATGTCCCGGGGAACCGAACGCGCGGTTTCGACGCGAGACTCAAACCGCGGCCGTCGAAACGGTTTTCGGTTTGGTCGACGGAGTCGCCCGACAATATGGAGGAGTGAGTGGGAGGAGTGAGAACGGAGGGTTGGCCCCGGGAGGAGTGAGATCGAACGGGGGAAGGTTTTTTCGAATAATCCGGATGCGGTTTCGGAAAAGGCAAGGATCCGATCCCGATCTTATCCTCTTTCGGGGCTTTTCAGGCCCTTTTTGAGGATCCGGTGAGCTAGAACTTTTCGAATTCTAAAGAAAATGAAAAGAAATTACAACAACAAAAGCATAAAAAATATTTTTATATTTTCAAAATATCATAACTTTGAAAATGGTAATGGAATGGTATGTAATATCAATAAATCATCAAAGAAGTGCTGAAATGACAAAAGATGACATACGAAAAAGTTTTATGCGATAATATATTATATCTGAATAAAACAATTGATTTTAAGCGGCGTTTGTGAAATCTTGGAGGTCATTTTGGGGCTTTGATTCGGCTTCGTCTTCTCGCGAAGGCCGTTTTTCCGAAATCCGAGACGCGACCGCGCGTTCGTGAAAATTGACGCGGGGCGCGAAAACGGCGTTTTCGCCGGGCGAATTCCGGGCGAATTTCGGGCGAAAATGCGGCGATTGAGATGATAAAAAACTTTCGCAAAGTATTTTACCCGTTTTTCGGTCATTTCGTCAATTTAACCGCCGGGTTTGATCTTCGGAAAACCCTTTGTTTAAATTGAATTTCTTCGCGGTTTGACTTAAAATGACTCTCTTGATTCGGGGGAGCCCGTTTCCGGGCCCGGTTTTGTTTTCTTCGAATCGGGTTTCGACGGGGTCGGAGCCCGGTTTTCCCTTTTGTCCGGACGCGGTTCTTCGCCCCGTTCGGATACGGTCCCGATGTTTTCCCATCCGTTTTCCGTTCGCCGTCCGATCCGCCTCGGATCGCGTCTGATCCCGCCGGACCCCGCCATCGTCCGCCTTGGTTTTCGCCGCGCTCCCTTGTTTTCGGGGGTGACCGTTTTTCTCCCGTTTCCGCTCTTCCGGCAATTTTGGCCGAATGACCGAACATACCCACTCCCGCCGCGGCGCCCAAGGCTTTGGACGCGGCCATCAGTCAGGGGATCGGGCTCCAGGGAGTCCCGAAGCCCCGGAGGTGTTTTTTTTATGACCCAACCGGAAAAGAACCGGATCTTCAACGGGCTCGGCCAAGTGGCCGGCCGCGTCTACAATTTCAACGGCGGCCCGGCCGCTCTCCCCCTTCCGGTCCTGGAAGAAGTGGCTTCGGAGATTTTGAACTGGCGGGGCACCGGCATGTCCATAATGGAGAACAGCCACAGGGACAAGAAAGTCGTCGCCATGGCTCTCGAAACCGAGGAGACCCTGAAAGAGCTCCTGGGGCTCAAGGACGAATGGAAGGTTTTGTTCCTACAGGGCGGGGCCAGCCTGCAGTTCGCCATGATACCCATGAACTTCGCCCCCGACGGGGCGGCTTCGGACTACGTGAACACGGGCATGTGGTCGGACAAGGCCTACAAGGAGGCCGTCATCTGCGGATCCGGGGCGAAGATCATAGCCACGGGCGAGGCCGAGAACTTCACCCGCATACCCTCGGGCAAGTTGGACTACAGACCCGACGCCCGCTACGTCTACCTGACGGCCAACAACACCGTGAGGGGCACCGAGTGGAAGAGCTTTCCGACGGACGCCCCGGCTCCCCTGATAGCCGACATGTCCTCCGACTTCCTGTCGAGACCCCTGGACCTGAGCCGGTTCGCCCTGGTGCACGCGGGGGCCCAGAAGAACGTGGGTCCGGCTGGTCTGACCATAGTCCTCGCGAGGACGGAATTCGCCAAGACCGGGAAAAAGGGCCTTCCCCACCTTTTGGACTACAGGACCTACATCGACAGCGACAGCATGTACAACACCCCCCCGGTGTTCGCCATCTACGTGGCGGGCTTGGTGTTCAAGTGGATCAGGGACGCCGTGGGAGGATTGGGCAAGATGGCCGAAATCAACGAAGCCAAGGCGGCCAGGCTCTACGCCGCCATCGACGGTTCCGGGGGCTACTACCGCGGGACGGCCGCCGAGGATTCCAGGTCCCTGATGAACGTGACCTACAGACTCCCCTCGGAGGAGCTGGAGAAGAAGTTCCTGGAGGAGGGCAAGAAGGCGGGCCTTTGCGGGCTGAACGGACACAGGAGCGTGGGGGGCATCAGGGCCTCCGTTTACAACGCGGTCCCGGACAGGGGGGTCGACACCCTCATAGAGTTCATGGCCGATTTCAAGGCGAAAAATCACTGAAACCCCGGACGGGAGAGGGAGACAGAGTCATGGCGATTAAAATACTCATAAGCGACAAGATTGAGTCCGTCTGCCCGGCGATTTTGAAGGAGGCGGGTTTCGAGGTCGACGAAAAGAGCGGGCTCTCGCCGGCGGACCTCGAGGCCGTCATAGGGGACTACGACGGTCAGATAGTGAGAAGCGCGACCAAGGTCACGGAAGAGGTCCTGAAGAAGGGGAAGGCCGGAAAGCTGAAGATCGTCGGAAGGGCCGGGGCCGGGGTGGACAACATCGACACCAAGGCGGCCGAGGCCCTGGGCATTAAAGTGGTCAACACCCCCGGCCTCAACTCCAACGCGGTGGCCGAGTTGGCCGTGGCCTTCATGTTCGTTCTTTCCAGAAACCTGGGCCCGGCCATCGGTTCCATGAAAGAGGGGAGGTGGGAGAAAAAGGCCCTCTCCCGAGGCTTCGAACTGTCCGGAAAGACCGTCGGTCTCGTGGGTTACGGTTCCATAGGGTCCCTCGTGGCCAAAAAGGCCCTGGGACTCGGAATGAAGGTCCTGGCTTTCGACCCTCTCGTTTCCGACGACAAGATGAAGTCCGAGGGAGTCACCCCCTCGACCCTCGAAAACCTTTTCAAGGAGTCGGACCACGTGTCCCTCCATCTCCCCAAGAACAAGGACACCCTGAACCTCGTGAACGGGAGCGTTTTGAAGACCTTCAAGAAGACCGCTTGTCTCGTCAATTGCGCGAGGGGCGGTCTGGTGGACGAGAAGGCCCTCTTCGAGGCCCTGAAGAACGGGGATTTGGCCGGGGCCGCCTTCGACGTCTTCGCCGAGGAACCCCCGACGGACAACGCCCTCCGGTCCCTTCCCAACTTCGTGTCGGCTCCCCACTTGGGAGCCTCCACCGTCGAGGCCCAGCTGGGAGTGGCGAAGAAGGTGGCGGAACTTCTGGTGGAGCATTTGAAGAAATAGTCGCGGGACGTCCCGGACGCTCGAGGCGGGGCCTTTCGGGGAACGGGGCGGAAAGTGTTCGGGAACAAGGCGGAAAAGGGCGGAAAAGGACGGAAAGGGGCGGAAAGGGTCCGAAGGGGCGGGAACGGTTCGGGCGCTCCACAAAACGGGAGAAAGGCCCGTCGGTTTCTCCCCCGGGGACCGCGAACGGGAATCCCGCCGCTCCGGCACTTCCGCCACCACCCGCGACGCGCCGAACCGGAGCGGGCGGGCGGGTTTTGCGCCCGAGGCGCGGAAAAGGCCCGAAACCCCCGGGCCGGCAACGGAGCGGTCGACGATCCCGAAAACCGAGGAGCTTAACGTGAGCGACGGAAAAACACGCTGCCCCTGGGGCGATTGCGACGACGCGTTGTTGCGGGACTACCACGACACCCAATGGGGAAAACCCTGCCGCGACGAGCGGACGCTGTTCGAAATGCTCACGCTCGAGGGGGCGCAGGCCGGGCTGTCGTGGGTGACGATTCTGCGCAAACGGGAAAACTACCGCGTCGCCTTCGACCATTGGGACATCGCGAAAATCTCCTCGTACGGCGAGGACAAAATAAAGGAACTTCTGACCAACCCGGGCATTGTCCGAAACGCCCTCAAGGTGCGCTCCGTCCCGATAAACGCCCGAGCGACGCTCGAACTCGGCTCTCTTTCGGATTTCGTCTGGGATTACGTGAAAGGCAAGCCGATTGTCAACCGCCGGAAGCGTCAGGAAGACATGCCGGCCAAAACGGAGCTTTCGGACAGAATCAGCCGGGACATGAAGAAACTCGGCTTCAAGTTCGTCGGAAGCACGATAGTCTATTCGTTCCTGCAAGCGATCGGCGCGGTGAACGACCACGTTTCGGGTTGCGAGTTCGGATGACGAACCGAAAAGATCGGAGGTGAAGACAATGCTGTACACAGAGCTCACGAAAAAGGCCCTGCGCATCGCCTACGACGCCCACCACGGTCAGATGGACAAGGCGGGAATGCCCTACGTCACTCACCCCATCCACCTCGCCGAGCACATCGGCGAAGACGAAAATCTGATTGCCGCGGCTCTTTTGCACGACGTGGTCGAGGACACGGCCATTACTTTTGAGCGGCTCGCGGAGGAAGGCATAAACGAAGAGGTAATCGCCGCCGTGAGGCTTTTGACCCGCGACGAGAACGTCCCGTACATGGATTACGTCAGAAACGTCAAAGACAGCGGAAACGCCATCGCCATCGCGGTTAAGCTCGCCGATTTGCGCCACAACCGCTACATCCGGCGGTACGCGAAGGTCGACGATAAGGCGAAAGCCAGGTTGGAGCGGTACGGGCGGGCCATTGAACTCTTGGAAAGCGAAAAATGAGGCGTTGACGGCGGTTTCGATTGGATTGCCCCGCCGCGCCGCCGACGGAGAAAGAGGCGGTCGTTTTCTTTGACGCGCCGCGTTTGTTTCCGAGTTTTAAGGCCAAAAGGGAGATCCGCGCCGAAAACCGGGCGGAATTCATTCCCGGGACGGGATTTCCGTCGGGGACGGGGCGGTCGGGGAGGGCAACATTTCGATGGCGGTCTCCGCGAGCGGGAAAACGCGAAGGAGAGCGGTATCGCGAAAGTCGCGGGATACGGCGGCGGTCCCCGAGAAAGCGGCAACGCGTCGCGGGCGACGCGGAGGATACTTGACGGAGCGGAACGGGCCGGCGCGGAAACGGTTTTGTTTTTGGCGGGCGAGTCTGACGTTAAGTCGCGCCGCGGCTGTTTCGTTCGCAAAGCGGTGACGACGGACGCGTCATCCGGGACGACACGCGCATGGTGCTTGACGAACCGCGAAACGCTGACGTTTTGGTTTTCGCGACGCCGGTCCATATGGGGCAGATGACGGGACTCGCGAAAACTTTCATGGACAGGCCGTTCCCGACCGACTCCCCGAAGTTTTCGCCGTATCGCGGAGAGCGTTCGAAAAAGAAATTGTTTTCCCGCGTTGACGCGAGGAAATCCGAACAAGTCGAAGTTCAAAGCTTACCATGAGTACATGAAGTCGATCTTCGAGATGCTCGAACATGACGTTCTTGAACTCGTCATCATCGCCGGAACCCGTTCCGTTGACGCCAAAGACACGGAAGGTCTCGGCGAATCGCTTTTGGCGATCGGAGCGGGGCTGTTGACGCGACGGGGAAAAAATCCGGGGGAGCGTAAATTCCCTTTTGTATCGAAAAGTCGCGGGGCATCGGTTTACCGCACAAGAAAAGACGGAAGCGCGCTTTTCCGCGAATTTGTATCGAATGGTCACGGGCCGGGCGGCCGCGTTGGATTTGTCGGAACATTCGCGATTGGAACGGAAAAACTTCGTCGACAGTGAGAATACCGTTAGCCGGAGGCCAAAATCTTCACAACAAAATTTCGTCGGTTTTCGAACTCCCGACTCGACAAACGCGATCTTTCGATTTCCGGCGGGGCAATTAATCTTGACCGTCAAACCCCGACGGATGGCCGCGTTATTTTCGCGTCCTTCCCCGTTTACCTCGCGCGAATTCAATTCAAGCCGTTTGTTTCATGTCCGCCCGGTTTTGTCATGGCATCGTAAAACTAAACCTCCTGCCATGAAACGACATGTCGGTGGTTTGGAGGAAACGCGGGGAACGCGATTAAACCGCGCGAAACTCGGAGAAGACCGCCGACGATGTTGGCGGCGGATTCCCGACGGTGTCGCGTGTCTTTTCCCTCTCCCGGTTCCGGTAAAACCCGGGGACGCGGAGTCATCGAAAACCGGGTGAGAAACGGAGACTTCATCCCGCGGTACGTCCGGAACGTCCGGAACGTTCGGAATGTTCGGATCGTCCGGATCGTCGGATCCCGCGATGAGGAGCGTGAACCGGAAACCGGGCGAAAGCCCTTTCAATTTCGGGAAATTCGGCGAGGCGCGGACGATTTGCCGGGAGCTTCCGGAAAAAGAGACGCGGTTCTTGGGTCCCGGGCATCACGACGCTTTCGCGACCAAACGGAAGTTGGCGCCAACCGGTGGTTATTCCTGAAATCACAAAGTGGCGCCGGCGAATCACGGGGAAATTTCGGAAGCCGGGAAAGGAATTCGGGGTTCCGAGCGTTCCGCAGTACTCGAGACCGAGAGCGAAGCGGCGAGAGCCAAAAGGCGACCGCGGAAACTCGCGGGAGGAACCGGCCTTTTACCCGGAAGTCCCGGAAGCCTGGTCGCGATTCGACGGAAGAACAAAGCCCGATCACTCGGCGCTCTGTTTCCAACTCGAAGGATTACCGGGGATCGCGAGAGTCGGAGAAACCAAAACCCGCGGGAAGAGAGCGGGAAGCGTTAAGTCGCGCGGTCGCGCGGCGACGCGATTGTTCCATTCCTCAAAGTGTGCTAAAATGCGATTTTAAACGCATCAAACGCTTCCAATCGCCATTCCCTCCCGGTTCCGACATGGGGACGTTCGCGCCGAACAATCTAGGGTCGTCCCGATCCGAAACCGGAAAGCGCGCGGGCGGTCCCGGGGACCGGGAAGAGAACCCAAACGTTTCGGATTTCCTCCGCGACGGCGTTTTGTTCGAGTTGAAACGGCCTTGGAAAAACATCGGACCCGGAGATTCATCGGCCTCTCTTACCGACTACTCGCGGGAGTCGGATTAAACCCCTTCCCTCACATTTCGAACGTGTAATCATCCGACGGGCAAACATGCCGGAATACCCCCCCCAAAACAACATTTCGACCGTGTCGTAAAGGTGGATCAATGAAAGCGTTTAACACGAAAACGGCCGCGGTATTTTCCATGGCGTTGTTTTGCTTCTTTTTCGTCACCTCCGCCGCGATACCTCAAAGCGCCGAAATACATCCGAAAAAGCACGACGCCAATCTGTACGGTTACGTTGACGCGAACGACAAATGGGTGATAGAACCGCGATTCATGGCGGCAAACCCTTTTTTGGCGAACGGTTCGGCTTGGGTTCAACTGGGCAAAGGAAAATACGGCTCAATCGATAAAACCGGAAAAATACAATTGGCTTTGACTCCCGACGTTTACGAATTCGAAAGCGTTTCGCCCGCCGGTGCGGTAGTGGCCAGAGCCGTAGTCAAGCCTGAAGAATATTACCCGTTTTACGGTCTGGTGAGCGAAAAAGGATGGATTGTCAAACCCGAGCACCATGACATCAAAGCGTTTTCGGAAAAAGGTTTGTTTCAAGCGACCGAAGGCAGAGGGAAATCGTCGTTTTTGTTGAACGAAAAGGGTGCCACCGTTATGAAATTCAACGGGAATATCGTTAAAAGATTCAATGACGTTATTGTCGGGACATTGACTAAAGACGGTCATAGCCACTATGGAATCGTTGATATGAAAGGAAAGTGGATTGTCAAACCGGAATTGAACATTATATTTTCGGACGAAAGGAGCGACTACGCGACGTTCGTCGATTCGAACGGAAAATGCGGCGTGATTGACGGCAATGGAAAAATCATCGTCAAACCCTTGTTTTCGAATATTCAACTCGAACCTTTCGCTCACGCCGACTTGACCGCCGCGTCCGACTCAAACGGAAAATACGGTTTTATCGACAAAAGCGGAGAGTGGGTGATCAAGCCCCAATTTCACGGGGCCGAAAATTTTTCCAAAAACGGATTGGCGGGTATTGATTTTTCCGACGGCGAATACGGTTTCATCAACACGAAGGGCGAAATCGTCATAGCTCCAAAATTTATCGACGGATATGATTTCGACGACAACGGATACGCCAGAGTGCAAGCTTCCGACGGCAAATGGGGAGTAATCAAAGAAAACGGGGAATGGGCCGTTCAACCGCGACACGACGACATCATCCACGATTCCCAAATCGTCGACGGCACCGCGTTGTTCTTTGTCGAGGACAACGGCCGCGTCGGTTTGATAAACGCGAAGGGCGACTGGATTGTGAAACCCTCTTGGTTCGATTTCGGACGGTTCGACAAGCGCGGCTACTGTGAGGTTCAAACCGAAAGTTCTCAATATGGTTTCATCGACTCCAAAGGCAAATGGCTCATCAAACCGATATATTATTATTTGGAACCATTCGGGGACAACGATTACGCTGTCGCGTTGGCCCCCGGAAAACACATGGGCTTAATCGACAGACAAGGTAAATTTGTCCTTGAACCGGTTTTTTCGGAAATTTCGATGTTTGGCGATTACTTGGTTAAAGTCATATTCGAAAACGATTCCGATTTACGAAATTATCATTATCTGAATCTCCGGGGCGAGGCCAGGGTTCCAGTCGGTTATGACCCGAAGAGAGAGAAATAAAAATAATTCATTGTAAATTAACGCCGGAAACGGAAAACCCTTCGGGTGACAAAACGACGATTTCGTTTGCCATAACCGGAACACCGGGGCGATATTCATAGATGAGGCCAAAGAAAATGCAGTGAGAATATTCAAATCGCACCCCGATGTCATCGCTTTCGAGGTAACAAAGGAACATTCGATTTTTAGGGATCATTTTGCCCAGCGGGTGGAACTTGATGCCATGACAGTAACGGGAGATTTTCAAAGAGAGCAAACTTCAGGCGTATGCTTTACGCGACGAATGGTTATCTTCGAAAACATTCGACAAAACCTGAGATTCGGGTCAGCGGTTGTCCGCATGACCGGGCGCATTTAATCAGAAAGCGTCCAAGGTCAATTCATCCTCATGTTTGGCGACGATAGCCCCCATAAGGTTTCACCCGTCAAAAGAGAATTTTCGTTCACGGGTTTGGCTCTTTTGACGACATCTCCCGCGTCACAGCATCGTGGTTTTTCGGCGGTAACGGTTCGAAAGCGTAAACCCCGGATGACGCCCCGTGACAGATGGAGCCATGTCGGTCTTGACCGCCTTGTGGCTCGTGAATGACATTTCGACCGCGGCTTTGATGTTGGATTTTTATCTCTTCGTTGTGTTAATTCCCAAGACAAGAAACAAGCCTTGAAAAAGGCTCTGCTTAACCTCATGAACGACGTCGGTTTTCGGAGGGAGCGAATACCGCTACTTGTTGTTCACTGTTGTTTGCAGTCGGGAAGAGCCCGACGTCGACCCCTGACGGCCGTCGGTATCGGCCACTCATACCTGTGGGCTTCGTTCATCATCATG
>JAITKT010000267.1 GCA_031278225.1 Deltaproteobacteria bacterium | reverse complement strand
GTACGTGCCCCTTCCGGACACCCTGAAGAACGACATCAGGGCTTACTGGAAGGCCGCCGGCGCCAAGTGAAACGGCCGCGCGCGACCGCGAGCGACACCCGCGAACCGAGTCTCGTCCGAAAAAAAGCCTCCCTTTGATTCTTTCGGGCGAAAACCCTTTGGCGAACTCGCGCGCGCCAAAGGGTTTTTCGTTCGCTTCCCTTTAAAACCCGGGGCCGCGCGCGGGCTCCCCCGGCGAAACGCCCCCGAACCCACCGGGAAAAAATCCCCGGGCGTCCGAAAAAACCCCTCCGATTTTTTTCGGCCGCGAAACCCTTTGGCGAAGACCCGACGCGCCAAAGGGTTTTTTCTTTCGTCTCCCGGGGCCCCGGGACTTTGGAGTCGGCTGGGAGCCCGCGGGGAGCGGAAATCTCTTTCGGGACCGGGCGTTCGTCGCCCCGGTTTTCGGGTTTCGGGCGCGAAAAAACCCCGGGGCGAATCCCCGTCCGCCCCGGGGTTTTCATTTTCAGGTTTTCGACCCTTCGAGTTCCTTTTTCAATTTTTCCCTTTTGGCCGGGTCGCCCAGGATTGCCCCGAGTTCGAACGCGAGGACGGGGTTTCCGGCCAAAAGTTTTCTGGCCTCGAGAAGCGACTTTCTCAAGTCCAGAATCGTCTTCAGGGAATCCACGTTTTCCGCGAGTTTCCTGGGCTCGAAGTCCTCGAAGGACGAGAACTTGAGCCGCACCCGTCTTTCCCCGGCCTCTTTTCCGTCCCCGAAGGAGTCCTTCACCGCGATTTCCAGGGTCGGGGAAAGGGAGTTCATGACGGCGTTGAGGTTGTCGGAGTTCACCGTGACGGGTTCCCGCTCGTTCACGGGAACGGGGTCCGGGGACTTGGTGAAGTCTCCCAGGATGAGGAGCTTGAAGGGCAGTTCCTGCTGGTCCCGGGTGTCCTTCCCGGGCTTGACGAGCAGGCTGACCTTGTCCGCGGGTCTGTTGGAATTGTCCTTTGGCATGAATCCTTCGCGGTTAATCCTTCGCGATTAATCCTTCGCGTCCTTCGGGACGAACGCTTACCCCCGGTTCGTCATCGCTCGGGGTGGAGATTTTTCCGGATTAAATCCCAGGCCTCTTCCCCGGTCGAAATTTGCTCCCGGTCGTGGGCGTCCGCCAGGAGCCTCTTGAGCCTCCCGATGGCCGGTCCCTCGCCGATCCCCAGTCGGGCGGCCAGCTCGGCCCCGGTGACGAGGTCCTCCGGGGGGAGGGGGGAGCCGCCCACGGGCTCCAGAAACTCCTCGAGGCTCAGGGGAAACTTCTCGATCCAGGGCCTGCGGCCGTTCCAGTCCGCGGTCATGAGGGCCCAGAAGTCCACGAGGTCCGCGTAAGGCGCGAGGCGGCGGGCGACGTTTCTCAAAGCGCCGGGGCCGATCTTCCCAAAGGCGCAGTCCATGTGCCGTTCGGTGAGCCTCGCGACGGCCTTCGCGACCCTGCGGGGGGCGCAAATGGAATCCAGAAACTTGTTCGCGAGGGGGACTCCCAACCGGGCGTGGTCCCCGTAACTCCTGCTCCTCCGTTCGGGGTTCGCGACGCTCGGAGCGACGAGCTTCCCTATGTCGTGGAGGAGGGCCGCGAAAAAAAGCGTGACTTTGGACCTCCCGTCGGGGAGGGGGACTTTTTCCATGGCCTCGACGACCAAAACCGTGTGGTTCCAGACGTTGCCCTCCGGGTGAAAGCGCTCCCCCTGGGGCAGGGTCCCGAGGTTCTTGAGTTCCGGGTAAAAATTGACGAGCCCGCTCTCTTTTAAAAAATGGAGGCCCAAATGCGGCCGGGGACTCGCGGCCCAAACGGCCCATTCCCTCCACTGACGGGTCTTGGGAACTTTGGAGAGGAGGTGAAAGTCCCGCCCCGCGAGCTTCAGGAGGCTCGGGTGCGCGGTGAAGCTTTTTCTCGAGATGAGGGACATGGCCCGGAGGGCCCTCACGGGGTCGGACTCGAGGATCCCGGGATGGGCCGGGGCCAGGGTTCTTCTTTCGAGATGCGCCAAGCCCCCCAGGGGATCGATTAAGTCATCGGTCAGGGGGTCCAGGTAGATGGCGTTCAGGGTGAAGTCCCTGGCCTCCGCGTCCTCGCGAAGATTCGCGTCGGTGAAGGGCTTTTCGGCCATCAGCCCCGTTTTGTCCTTGGGGAGGCCGGTCTCCAGGCGAAAACCCGGAAATTTGGTGCTCAAGAGGGGCGAACCCTCCCCCGAGGGCCCGTTCCCGTCTTTCCTGCGAATCAGAACGGTTTGTCCGAAATCGGAAAGAACTCCCCGAAGCTTGTCGAGCGAAAGGCCGAAGGCGCAGAGGTCGACGTCCGCCCGGCTCTCCCCGGGGCGCTTTTCCCGGGCGAAGAGTCCGCTCGCCGCGAAATCCCTCGCGGCGCCGCCCGCCACGAGAACGCGGCCCCCGAGGGAGGATATTTTTTTGGCGATTTCGACTGTCGAGGGGTCTGTCATGAGATTCCGGGGGCCGGACGCGTTTTGAAAAACCCCCGGAAAAGGGTGTTTTTTTCCCCTTTTCCGGGGGCCTGCCCCGAATTCGGGCGCCCGACGGACCATTTTCGCACGGAAAACCGCCCGTTTCAAGGCGCGTTTTGGAGTGAGCGGGGTAAACGAAACGGGGGCCGGTCGCCGCGACCTAACCCGCGAAAATCTCTTTCAACACGAATATGACCCCCACGAACCAAACGGTGGGAGTGAGCTCGGAGGTTTTTTTGGCGAGAATCTTCATGAGTATGTAAAGGATCCAGCCCACGGCGAGGCCGTCGGAAATCCTAAGGGTGAAGGCGATGATGACGACTATGACGAAGGCCGGGAAACTCTCGGTTATGTCATCGTAATCAAGCTTCCGCAAGGTGGCGGACATGAGGAGCCCCACGAGAATCAAAGCCGGGGCCACGGCCCCCGCGGGCACTATCAAAAAACAGTTGGAAAAGAAGAGGCAGAGCCCGAAGAGCGCCGCGACCGTCACGGCGGTGAGACCGGTCCTCCCGCCCAAAGCCACCCCGGCCCCGCTCTCGGCGTAGGTCGTGTTCGGGGAGAGTCCGACGCAGGCCCCCGCGACGACGCCCAAGGAGTCCGCGACGAAGGCCTTGCCCAGCTTGGGCCTGTAGCGCTCCGAGTCTTTGCCCATCACGGTCAAAAGACCCAGAAAGCCCGCGAGCCCGTCGAAGACCTCCATGAAAACGAGGGTCAGGACTATTCCCCAGAAGGCCCCGGAGGCCAGGGCGCCGAAATCGAAATGGAAAGCTATGGGGGCGATGGAATAGGGATAGGTCACGGGCCCGAATTCCCTTATGACGCTCAGGTCCGTGAGCCCCATGGGAATCCCGACGAGAGTCGTGACGACGATTCCCGCCAAAAGGGCGTACCGTACCCGGAGGGCCAGGAGAATCCCCGTGATCAGGAGCCCCAGCGTGCTCAAAAAGCCCGCTCCCCTCGTGATGGAGCCCAGCGAGTACTGCCCCGTCGGGCCGACGGAAATGATCCCCCCGTTGAAGAGGCCTATGTGGGCAATCATGAGCCCTATCCCCGCCGCCACCGCGTACTGAAGGGAAGGCGGCACCTCCCGGAGGATCTTCTCCCGCAAGGGGGAAAAGGATATGGCCGCGAAGAGCGTCCCGGACACCAGAACCGCCGTCAGGGCCTCTTCCCAGGTGAAACCCATGGAAGTGACGATGACGACGAAAAAGGCGTTCAGGCCCATGCCGGGCGCGACGGCGAAGGGCAGGTCGGCCATGAAAGCCATCAAAAGGGTGGCGACCATGGTTCCCAGAACGGTGGCGGTGAAAAGCGCCCCCCTGTAAGCCCCGGCCTCGTCGCCGTAGGCTCCGGAAAGAATGGCGGGGTTGACGGCCATGACGTAGGCCATGCTCAAAAAAATGGCGAGCCCGGCACCCAACTCGAGACTTGCCGAGGTGTTGTTGTCTTTTAACTTGAACAAAGTCGGATCTCCTTCCTGTTGTCGATGTTTTGGGGAGGGGCTCGTAAAAAAAAATCCCCGCCCAGACCCTCGTCATGAAAAAACGGGTCTGCTCGGGGTCTTTGCCGTCAACCGCCAGGGCCGTCGCGGAAAAACGCTTCCCGCGAGATCATGGGAAAAGTATTCTGGCTCAGGGTCATCCGCGGGCGCCGGCCTTCCCGGGCGAAACGCCCAGTGACCTCATTTCGATATGGCGTCCGCGTCGCCAACACAGCGGTGGGTCCGCCCGGGGATTCCAACCCCGGTTCCGATTCCGTGATCGGGACGATTGTAAGGCATTTCGGTCCTTCGGGTCAAGAGAATTCCGGAGGGGGGAGAGCGGCCCCCGAACCGCCTCGTCTCCCCGTCGCGGCTTCGCACCGCGGCCGGGCCC
>JAITKT010000230.1 GCA_031278225.1 Deltaproteobacteria bacterium | reverse complement strand
AAAATCGATGTTTTCCCCGCTTTGCTCGGCCCCCATCCGGAGAAACGAGTCGGCGAGGATCTCGTCCCCGTAATCGAGTTCGAAGGACTTCAGGCCCAGATTGGTGGTCAGAATCATTCTCTTCAGGGGGGCCTCGTCGGCGTCAAGGGGGACGCGGGCCATGATGTCGGCTTTGTGCTGGGTGACGGAATCGACGACGAGCTCGAAAGCGAGATTGGCCACCCCCTCGATCGCGAGTTTGTCGAGCTTGAAGGAGTAAGTGAAGTTCGCGGGGTCGTGGAGGGCGGCGAAGTCGAGGTCGAGGGCGATGTCGGGTCTTCCGAAAAACCTTTCGGCGAAACTCTCCCCGCGGGGGGAATCCGCGGACGGCGGTTCGAAATGGGCGCGGAAACCCTCGAGTTTCGCGGTGAGGCCGGAGACCGTCGATTTCTCGGCGGGTCCCCCGATCCCGAAACGGTCGAATTTGATCCTCGCCCCGTTTTCGTAAAACAAACTCGCCCCGTCGACGGAAAGGGAATCCAGGGAAAAGGGCCGCATGAAAAAAATCCCGTAATTGTTGAAGGGGTTGGGTTTCTTTTCGGGGTTCTTACCCGCGTCCGGGGGCGCGGCGGACCTCGGACGCCCCGGGGCCGCGTAGCGCCTCGAAGCCGCGGGGGTGTTTCCCGTTTCGTCGAGGCTTTTGAAGACGTCGGTGAGATCGAGGCCCCGGACCCGGGCGTTTTGCAGATTGAAATTGACCGTCTCGCCGGGGAAGGGAAGGAGTTTGTCGGTCATCAAAAGGTTCGCGTCGATGACGTCAAGGGTGTTGAAGTTCAGGATGTTCTCGATTCCCCCGAAGGCGATTTTCTCGAGGTCGAAATACAACCCGAACCGGTCGCCGATGTTTTCCATGGAAAACTTGACGTCCCTCACGGAAAAATCCGAAAAGGCGGGGCTCGTCCCCAAAAAGATCTCGAAACCGGTGGTGTCGGGAAGGGGGGCGAAACGCTGGTCCTTGAAGGTGACGGAGCCGATTTCCAGGGACAGTTTCGGATCTATCACGGCTTTCGATTCCGCGGGTTTGGAACTCACGGTCGAGGCCAGGTCCGAAAAGCCCCCCTCCCCCACGGAAAGGCAGGCCAGAAAGCCCGGAAGGTCGGAGGGGGGAATCCCCCTTCTTTTTCCGAGCGAGACGTCGTTCAGGAAGGCGTGTCTCACCGCGAGGTCGACGTAGGAGTCGTCGCGGTCGGTCATGGCCTCAGTGAAGTTTTGAACCTCGATCCGGGAGGCCAGCCGGTAGACGGCCCCCGGATTTTCGAAGGAGGGTTCCACGGCGCGAAAATCGCCGGGCATGGACATGAATTTGCCCGAGAGAAAGGCGGTCAGATCCAGATTGTCGTAGTCGAGATTTTTGAGCCCGAAGGCGATGCTTCTCGCGCCCGGGTTCGGCGGGCGGTCGTCCGTGAAGATGAGCGCGAGGTTTTTCACGAAACCCGATCCCGATTTCGCGAGATTTTCCACCGCGTCCTGGCGGATTTCGGAGATGGTGAGCGAGGCGCTCCCGTTCCCCTTTCTTTCGAGCCGGAAACTCACGTCCCTCGCGGCGTGATTCGTGACGACGGGAGTTCCCAGGGGTTCCAGGGCCCTCGCGTAGACGGACACGGGACTCCCGAAGCCCAAATTCGTCCCGACGTAGTCCCCCACTTCCAAGAGTGCGACGATCCCCCGGCCCGCGTCGGCGTCGGCCCCCGCTCCCGCGTCGTTCCGGGAGGCGTCTGGGGTCGAGTCCGAGCCGGCGTCCGCGCGTTCCGCGAAGGCGCCGAAACCGTTTCGGGCGTCGAAGGCGGGGCCGGGAACGGTTTCGTCTTCGGGGTGCCCCTCGAGCCTGATTTTGATGTCGTCGTAATCGAAGGAGCCGATGTAAAGGGCGTTCAAGTAACTCCTCGGGCCCCGCGGACCGTTCGTCGCGTCGAAACCCGTTTCTTTGAGCGAAACGTTTTGGAAGACCACTTTTTTGATCCCCAGGGATCCCGTGGGGTCCGATTTCGAGTTCAGCCGGAATTCCGCGCCCTCGACCGTGACCTTCCCCGCGAGGGGGGTGGGGGGCATGCCGATCCAATCCTCGTTTTCCCGGACGAGCCTCGCTTCTTCGGGGGAGAGGATGTTCGACATGGAGATTCTTTTGACGACGAGCGAGTCGAAGAACCCGAGGTCTTTTTCCCCGGCGGACGAGACGATTCCCGACCCGGGCTCGGCCGTGAGGTTTTCCACGGTCAGGACCCCGTCCCGGAAGGAGTGGGTTTCGGCCTTCCACTTGTCCCTTCCGCCCGCGATTTTGTCCATCAAAAAGGCGAAAGAGGCGTAGGCCTCGTTTTCGTCGTCGCCTTTCAGAAACAGAAAGAGCCCGATGGCGAGGACGGCGACGATCAGGGGGATCGCGAAGAGGAGCGAGGTCTTTTTGATTTTTTGGTTTTCGTTGGAAGGCATCGCCCGACCTTGAAAGGACCGGTTCGCGGACGCGGGGGGAACCGGGGAAAAGCGGGAAAGTCAAAGACCCGGGAAGGAACGAAAACGGGGGATCGAAAAAAGAAAACGGCGACGACCGGATGGCGACGACCGAATGACGACGACCGGACGACGACGACCGGATGGCGACGATCGGGGGGCGACGGCCGCGAAAACGAACCCCGGCGAACCGGGGTTCGGGGGTTCGGGGTTTCAGTTTTTGTTGGCGAGGCTCTTGGGAGAGGAACCGTTCACGGACACGCTCACGCCCCAGGCCTTGAAGACGTCCGGGCTCCGGAAGAAAAGCATGGGTATGGCGTTTTGGGCCTTTATCGGACGCCGGGGTTTCACGGTGATGACCGCGGAACTGGGGGAGAGCACGAACTCTTTCAGCTCGTCCACGAAAACCGTGTTGATGTCGAAGGAGGCCATCTGTTTTTCGTTCCTGGTCAAAAAGACGTCAAAGGCCTCGTTCACGGTTTTCTTGAAGTCGCTCTTGGAGAGGCCGTTCTCTTCCCTGTAGCGGGTTATGAGGGTTTTCACCAAAGAGTCGTCCTCGTAGCGGGCGGAGGCCTCCTTTATCCCCACGTCCAGGAGAAGGGGGAGGGCCGGGGAAAAGTTTTGGACGCCCGGATCCGAGGTCCCGACCTTCTCGAGGGAATCGAAGAATTCCCCCGTGATTCCGTCGAGGGCGAAGGAGGTCATGAGGAGGCCCAGGTCGTCGAGGTCGGCCTTGTGTCTGTAGGTGGTGAGATTCTTTTTGGGGTCGGTGGCCGACCTCATTTCGAAATCGAGCTCGAAGGAGTCCTTGTCGAGGATTTTCCCCAGTTTCGAGAGCGCCCCGGGAAGGCCTCCGGCCGATTCGTCGGCGTCCTTGAAGGCCACCCGGAGATTGTCCGCGGAAAGCGAGTAGTTCGAAGCTTCCCGGGCCTTGACGGGTCCGTCCAGTTCCACGGACTTTATGCCGATCTCGAGCTTGTCCCCCGTCTTGAGACGGAAGCCGCTCGCGACGAAAGAGTCCGCGGAAAAGGGGAGGGTGAAGAGATTCGCGAAATTGAAAACGGCTTCCGCGAGGTCGAAACGCTCGGGGGCGTCCCCGGAAGCCCCGGCTTTTTTGAAGAGGGGGGAGAAGTCCGCGTTCTCCAGGGTGGTTTCCCTGACCCCGAACTCGAAATCGTCCGCTTTGAGTTCGCCGGGGTCTCGGGAATCCCGGGGGCCCGGAAATCCCGGAAGACCGTCCAATCCCGCGAAGCCCAGGAATCCCGGAAACCCGGGAAAGGTCCCCTTGGCGGAAAAGGTCATGGGGGAGGTCTCGAGATAGCCCGCGCTCAGGAGGTTCCGGACGTCCTCGACCTCGAGTCTCTTGAGGCTCCCCTTGGCCTTCCCGAGCTTCGAGTCGTAGGAGAGTTCGAGATTGACGAATTCCCCGTTTTCCATCCGGAGGTTCGAAAGCACGTCCCAGACGTCCTCGGTTTTCCGGGTGAAATCCCCGTCGAAGGAGAGGTCCTCGGCCCGGATTTCTTCCAAACGAAAGGTCGCGACCTCTTTCCGGTCCGGGTGGGAGGTTTTGATGACGAAGCCTTCCTGCGCGAAATCCCCGAGGGTCAGGTTTTTCAAAAAGCCCAAAAAACCCGGGGGAGTGTCCGGAAGGGCCCCGGAAAGCCCCACCTTCCCGAACCAGAGGTTTTTGGCCCCGATTTCGACTATTCCCTTCCCGAAGAGGGGAAAGGCGTGCTTCAAATCGGTTATTTCGATTCCGTCGGCGATTTTCACGGCCTTGGCCGAATCGTGGGTCCCGCGTTCCAGAAGTTTCCGGAGCTCGGCGGAGGAGATGACGTCGTCCAGTTTCAGCTCCCCGATTTCGAAGACGAGGAGCTTGCTGTTTTGGTATTCCCTCGCGGGCGTCACCTTCACGTCCTCCACGGTCAAGACCCCCCAGGAATGGTCGTGCTTTCCGGCGCTCCAGTTCCCGGAGTCCCCGACCAGGGCGTCCATCAGGAGGGTGAAGGATTCGTAGCCGTCTTCCCTTTTGTCGACGCAACCGGAGAGGAGCGCGAGCGTCGGCAACGCGAGGAACGCCAGGAACGCGAGGAAGGCGAACGTCGGGGACGGGATGCCGGCCGCGAA
>JAITKT010000205.1 GCA_031278225.1 Deltaproteobacteria bacterium | reverse complement strand
CCGGGCGGGCCTTCCCCCACCCGGGCGAAGGTCCCCCGGGTCAAGGGGGATCTGTGCTAAAATGGCGGGGATTCCCGCCGTTTCCGGGGCCGAAGGCCGGATTCCGGATCCGTCCCGAGCGGGATCCCCCGGGCTTTCCGGGGATTGTCGAAAATCGGAAAAACGGCGGCGCGTTCATCGCCCCGGGCGAAAAGCGCCGCCCCGCCGGGGAGCGAACATGTCACAAGGAATGATTCTTTCCGAAAAACGTCTTCTCGAAAGACGCGAACTCATCTATTACCTCAAGGTCAGGGACGTGGACACCGACAAAGAACTCGGTCGCATGGTGGACATCCACTCCGGGGGCATCCTTCTCATGGGATCAAGGGCCCTCGTTCCGGACAGGGAGCATCAGATATCCATGGAAATGCCCAAGGCCATGATGGAACAGGGCGTGAAAAACATCACCGTGAGAGCGAAGGTGATGTGGACCAGACCCAGCAAAACCACTTCTTTCAGGGAAAACGGCATGATGTTCCTGAACCCCTCGGAGGCCGATCGGAAAACCATAGACCGCCTGATAGAATTTTTCGCTCTTCCCAACGGCTCCTTCAACCTCACGTGAAGGGGGACCTTTCATGCCCAACTTCCTCATAGCGGCCGCCAATTCCGCGGACAACCTGGCCCAGGTCCAGGCGGGATTCACTTCCCCCCGCAAGGTGGACTTCTCGGATCTGAAGATCGTTTTGATAGTCCTCGGGGCCCTGATTCTCCTCGGGGCCGCGGGGGCCATAATAGGCTGGAGAAGAAGGGTCGCGAGGCGAAAGAAGATGGGCTGGTCCTCGGTGACCAACCCCCAGCACATCTGGGAAATTTTGACCAAGGCCCTCTCCCGCCAGGCCCAGGTCACCCTGGAGCTCTACCACAACAACCGCAACGTCACCCACAAGGGGACCCTCTCGGCCATCGAAAACGACTCCCGCCTCGTCATCTCCCTCGCGGAATCCCCCGGGGCGGGGGCCGAGTTCAAGGACCTTCCGGGCATAGTCCACCTGAACTTCAGATCTTCCTTGAAAGACCCCCTCGAGCATTACCAGTTCACCACCCACATCGACGAAGGCCGTTACGCGAAGGTCAAGGAGGACTGGAGGGAATTCCAGCTCCTGACCCCGGTGCCCAAGATCCTCACCAGCGCCCAGAGGCGGAGCTTCCTCCGCATGGAACCCACCCCTCCCTTCGAGGTGACCTGCGCCCTGCACCAGGTCCCGGAGGACAGTTTCCCCGACCTGGAATCCCTGGAGGAGGTGACCTCGGGAAAGATTCAGGACCTGAGCATCGGGGGGGCCCAGATGATGATCCCGGCCTCGGTTTCCTTAAAGGAAACCCAGCGCTTCGCGGGGATCATGGAGCTCCCGGTCAAGGAACTCGACGTCGAAATCGCGAACCCCACCCTCGTCCTCCTTATCCAGCTCCTGTCCCAGGAGCCCCTGGAGTCCGCCCTGGGCACCGGCCCCCCGACCCAGAAGATCCTGAGACTGAGGTTTTTGGGCCGTTACCTCCACGACACCGTGACCAAAACCTGGAACTACCGGGGCCTCACCCAGATTTCCATGGACGACCTCTCCTACTGGCTCCAAGCCTACCAGCGGCACATCATCAAAAAGAGACTGAACCTCCTGCCCCCGGACATCAACATAAGGCCGCCCAACATGTTTCCCTCCCACCCCCCGGAAAGGCCGCCCAAAAAGGACGACTGAACCGGAAGACCGAAACCGAAGACTTAAACGGAGCGAAGAAAAAAAAACGGCGCCACCGAAAACCTCGGATAAAAAATCGACGCGATCGAAAAAAAACCACAAAGTTCACGAAAGCCGACAAACCCGAAACGATTTCCCCGGGGCCTTTCGCGAAACGCCGCGAACGACGGAAATAAAAAACGAAAGAAAAATCCCCGGGCCCCCGAAGAACCGGGATTCCCCGAAGACCTCGGGAACCCCGGGCGGAAATCGTTTTTCGGAATCGAAACGTTTTTTTCCGTTTCGAAATTTTTTGACCGTCCGTCGCCCCGAAACCTTTCCCGGACATTTTTCGCGGTCATGAACGCGGCGCGGCCGCCGGTTTCGTCGTCCGGGTCCGAATCGAAACGCGGGGGTTTGATTTCCGGACAAGGTTCTTTGGCGTTCGCTCGCGTTCGTTCGCTTCGGACCCCCCGGCGCGGGACCCCGTCTTCCCTTGAAAACGCGGTCCGGGCGTGCTATATTTCAATTTTCCCGCGGGGTTTGGCCGCTCCCGGCGGAGGTCCCGGACCGCGCCGGAACGTCCGTCGACGCCGCGGATTTCGGAAAAAAGCCAAGTAAACGAACGCCGCGCTTCGCGAAAAAGACCTTTTCGGAATCGCGCGCCGGAAAGGCCCCTCGCGGGAGACGGAGCCCGAAAGGCCCCTCGCGGAAGACGACGCCCGACTCGGCGAAGAAGAAGACGAAGAAAAACGGCGGCGGCAACGGCAACGGACACGGCAACGGAGACAGCATGGGTTTCATGAAGGGAAATCCCTCCGTCACCCGCTACAGGGTGACGGTCAACCTTCCTCCCGACTTCACGGAAGAGGAAATAGGGGAAAGACTCAGAAAACAGTCCTTCGAGGACATAGAAAAGACTTCCGAGGAATCGAGCGCGGGGTGGGTGGAGCTCATCGACGACCTCTCCCCGGCCTTCGAGGTCGGGTCCTACAAGTTCGGGCCCAACTACGCCTTCAACCTCAGGGAGGATTCGAGAAAGCTTCCCGCGAAGACGCTGAACCGCTATTACAACATCGCGGAGAGGGAGTACTTCGAGAAAACCAAGGTCAGACCCAACAGCGTCCAGAAGAAGGAATTGAAAGAAAACCTGCGCCTGAGTCTTTTGAAGCGCTGCCTCCTGACCACCGACCTCCGGGAGGTCGTCTGGCTCACGGGGCGGGACGAGGTCTGGCTCGCCGGATCCGGGGAGAAGACGAGGCTCCTTTTCGAGGAGCTCTGGGGCCAGACCTTCGGGCTTCCCGTGAGGCTTTTGGTTCCGGTCACCATGGCCCTGGAGACGGTGCCCCCGGAGAACAGGGACGACGTCATGGGCCTCGTCCCGGGAATATTGTCCGGGGAAGAGGAGGAGTGAGGATTTGCCCAAAGGAAAGAAAAAAACCGAATCGCGCGGGGCCGGACTCGAAGAGTATCTGGAGGGCACCGTTTTTTTGGACCTCTGGCGGGACAAGATGTTCCTGGGCCAGGAGTTCCTGACTTGGTTGTACCTCACCTCCGAGAAGAACAACCACTTTTTCGAACTCCCGGGCGGAGACGGGGTCGAGGCCTTCTTCGAAAACAGACTCACCCTGTCACACGGCCGGGGGAACAACAGGAGAAGCGTCGCCATCACCACCACCGAGGAGCCCCGGGACCCCGACTGGGACGAGGCCTACACGGCCATAGGCAACAACAAAAGGGTCATCAAGGGCACCCTGCGGGTCAAGGCGGAAAACCGCGAATGGCGCCTGACCCTTCCCCACGACACCCTCTCCCCCCAGGGGGTCAAGCTCTCGGCCGTCAAAGACCCCGCCGAGACCGACGACCTCGGGAAGGCCGGGAAATTCCTGGACAAAATCGCCTTGACGGCGGAACTGGTGTCGATAGTGGACGAACTCTTCAGCCTCTTCCTCTCCCGGCGCCTCTCGGAGACCTGGCTCACGGAGGACGTCCCCCGGCTGAAGGAGTACCTCTCCTCGAGAACCTGAGACGGAGCGGAAGGCCCGCCCTTCCCGGGGCGGGGCGCGGAGATGGCGCCCGGGCCATCCCCCCGCGAACCCCCGCGAACCCGCGCGAACCCGGACGAAGCGGCCCCCTTGTCAAAAACGAGCGGGGCCGGTTCCATTTCGGGGGCTTTCCGGACCGGCCCCGAGAACCTTCCGCGAAAGCGTCCCGAAAACTTCCCGCGTTTTTTGGGGTGACGAAAGCGATGTGATATAATTCCCGCACACGACCTCAAACGCCCCGGCCGCGACGAAAAACCCCGCGGCCGGAAAACCGGTTCCCACAGGTGTCCCATGCTCCTCACGAGAATCCTTTTCGCCGTTTGGTTCTATCCGGTTTTCCTCGTCCTCACCCTTCTCTGCGGCTTCGCGTGTCTCGCGACAAGCCTTTTTTCCAAAAAGGTCGCGAGATACGTCTCGTGTCAGGTTTGGGGCCAAATCGTCTTTTTCGTCTCCTTCATAAGATTGAAAACCGAGGGAAGGGAAAACGTCCCCCCGGGGTCGGGCGGGTTCATAGTGTTTTGCAACCACCGGTCCATGCTGGACATACCCGCCGCGGCCATCGCCACCGGAAAGCCCCTCTCCTGGGTGGCCAAGGCCTCCCTGGGAAAACTTCCCGTCTTCGGCTGGGTCCTCAAACGGGTCCACATGCTGGTGGAAAGGGAGGGGGGAACCGGCGCCGCGAGAAAGATGATCCAAGAGGCCACCGCCCGCCTGAAGGACGGCGAGGTCATGGCCATATTCCCGGAGGGGACCAGAAACAAGACCGGCGAGACGAACCTCCTCCCCTTCAAAAAGGGAGCCTTCATCCTCGCCAAGCACACCAACGCGACCCTGCTCCCGGTCTGCGTCCACAACTCGGGAAAGCTCTGGCCGTCCGGCTCTTACCTTCCGAGACACGGAACCATCCGCGTGTCCATAGGAAAACCCCTCCTCCCGAACCCGGACGAAACCTTGGGAACCGCGGCCAAAAAAGCCCGCGACGCCATGGAAACCCTTTACGAAGCCCTGGCCGCCGAAGCGGGGGAGAGCGGAACGAAAGACGCGAAAAGGGAACCCGCCCCTTCACCCGCGAAGGACGCGGGCGACGCTCCCGGGACGACCGAAACGGCGGCGAAGGGAAACGAGAACCAAGGCTGAAATTTTTCAGACGCTTTTCCTTTTCGTTTTTTCACCGCCGGCGTTTTCCGATTTTCGGTTTTCCGCCGCCGCCCCATAAAGCCCGAATTCCCCGGGAATGGCGCGCCGCGGACGATGAATTTCGCGAAATTTTTAACGGATGTTTTTTTCCGTGTTTCATCGCCATACTCATCCGCCCGCGCGATTACCCGCCCACACCCGATTGAATCGAAATATTTTCGACAAACCCCGCGAAAACTCTTCGGGCGGAATCGTCAAGCGAAGTCCGCGAAAAAATCGCGGCCATGAGAAAGGAACAAGGAAAATCGCTCCGGTTTTTTTTAAACAAGGGAACACCGCGACAAGCGATCCCCGACCTGTCGCGCGTGACCGACGCCAAGCTCGAAAGCTTTTTGAAAAAGGGCCGACGAGCGGCGAAAAACCGACATTGGCCGAAAGAAGCCGATTATCGGGGAAGTTCCCGCGACACGCTCTCGAATCGGAAAAATTTTTCGGCGGACATTAATATTTTCATGTCCCATTCATTTTAATTTCACTTTTTCGCCGGTCGCGTTTCCAATGCCCGGAAATCGCGAACGTCGGAGTTGACCGTCGGAACCGGGACCGACGTTTCGAAGGGCGTCGCGACCGCGTTCGTCGCGGGCATACGTTCGCGCTCTTTTCGTTTTGCCGCGAAAGGGCCGTTCACCCTTGCTTTGGCCGTTTTTTCCGGATTCCGTTCCCCTGTTCTCCTTCCTTACCCCCCCCTCGCTTTTGCCCGTTTCTGTTCCCCTTTTCTCCTTCCTTTTCTTCCCTTTCCTTCCCCTTTCTTCACCTTTCTTCCCCCGTTTCTTTTCTCTTTTCGTTCTTTCGGCTTAAACGCCCCGGCCTTCCGCGTTCCCGCCGCGGAGGCTTTTTCCCTTTGATTTTATTTCCCGTTTCGTGATATCCTCGTGGAACTCCGAACTTCCCCGCGGACCGGAAAGGCTTTCGCCGACTTTGGCCGTCATTCGTCGAAACGAAAGCCGACCCGACCAATCCCCCGGCTTTTTCGCCGGCCCTTCGCGAAACGTTTTTCGGGGACGGCTTTCGCCGGGCTCCGGGTCCGTTCGGAAAACAAAGGAAACAACTCGGAATCCGGAAACGTCGGGCCGTTTCGGCGCGAATTCACTCCGTTCGCGCCGGCGGGTTTCGTCGGATGGAAATTTCGCGCCGGGAGGTAAACATCGTGGGAGGCAACACATCGGACAAGGGAACGGAAAACGGCGGGCAAACCCGCGTTTTCACGAAAGAGGCGCCCTTCAAGCTGGTCTTTTATTCCGCCACGGGAATCGATTCCGCGTCGCTTTCGGCGGCAATCGGAAAATGCCTGGAAGAAGGACTCGACATGAGGGTCTCGGCCAGGACGCAGGCCCAACTCTTCGACAAGGCGACGAGGGAGGCTTTCGTCGGGGAGGCCATGAGGGCGGACGCGCTCCTCGTGACTCTCCACGGGGGAGCCGACTCCTTCGCGGCCTGGGAAGAGCTGGAAAAGGCCCTCGAGGCCAATCCGGAAAAGAAGCCCTACGTCCACGTTCAGCCGTCGGACGCCGACCCGGACGGTCTCGCGTACTCCAAAAAGAACTCGACGGAGTTCGGCGGCGAAAACTTCGCGGCGACCCGCCTGTATCTTCTTTCGGGGGGATGGGAGAATTACCGGGAGTGCCTGCGCCACCTGATGAACGTCGTCGGGGGAACGGACCTTCCCCTGTCACCTCCGCGCCCCCAACTCACCGACGGAATTTACCACCCCGATCTGAACCGGGTTCCGGAGTTGGAAGAGTACTTGGAGACGAGAATCGACCCCTCGAAACCCACGGTGGGAATCATCTTTTTCCAGACGAGTTACCTGAACGGAAATCTCTCCCACATCGACGGTCTCGCGAGGGCGGTCGAAAAAAAGGGAGCCAACGTCCTTCCCGTGTTTCACATGCGCTTCGCGGACAAGGACCTCAACAACCGCGGCGCGAACCGGGTCCTGAGGCGCCATTTCCTGGACGAAAAGGGAAACCCCAGGGTGGACGTCATTCTGAGCGCGATGGCGTTTTCCGTGACCCTCACCTGCCCCGACGCCAAAGAACTCTTCCGGGACATCGGGGTGCCCGTGATCCAGGCCACCATCTGCTACGCCTCCCGGGAGATCTGGGAGAGTTCGGACCAGGGACTTCCGACCAAGGACGTTTCCATGTCCGCGGCCCAGCCGGAATTCGACGGGAACATCATAAGCGTTCCCTTCGCCTTCAGGGAACAGACGAAAATCGATCCCCTGACCCGTTCCCTGTCCGTGAGTTACGAACCGGACCCGGAAAGGGCCGAAAAACTCGCTTCCCTCGCCATCAACTGGGGAAAACTCCGCCGCACGCCCGTTTCCGAAAGACGGGTGGGCATCGTGTTTCACCACTATCCCCCCCGTAACGACAGGATAGGCTGCGCCTCGGGCCTCGACAGTTTCCGGAGCGTTTCCAACATCCTGAAGTCCCTGAAGGAAAAGGGCTACCGGGTGGAAAACACCTTCGGGGAACCGGACGAACTCTCGAGGGAGATCTTGAGCCGCATGACCCACGACGGGAGATTTTTGACCCCGGACCAAATGTCCGCGAGAGCCGAGGCCAGGGCCGGAAAATCCCACTGGCTCCCCTGGCACGAGGAACTGCCCGAGTCGATCGGAAAGAAGATGACGAACGACTGGGGCCCCCTTCCGGGGGAACTCTTCGCTTACCGGGGGGAGATGCTCTTTCCCGGGCTCGCGACCGGAAACGTCTTCGTGACCGTCCAGCCCCCGAGGGGACTTTTGGAAAACGTGGAGGCGATCTATCACGACCTTCGCGTTTCCCCTCCCCATAACTACCTCGCCCAGTACCGTTGGCTCCGGGACGTCTGGAAGGCCCAGGTCCTCATTCACGTGGGAAAACACGGTTCCCTCGAGTGGCTCCCCGGCAAAGCCCTGGGGCTTTCGGAAACCTGCTACCCCGACCTCTCCATCATGGACATCCCCAACGTCTATCCCTACATCATAAACAACCCCGGGGAAGGCACCCAGGCCAAGAGGAGGTCTTACGCCGCGATAATCGACCACCTCACCCCGGCCTTCACGAACGCCGACCTTTACGACGAGCTCGGAAAAGTGGACGGGTTGACGGCCGACCTGAGACTCGCGGAAAAGGAAGACCCCAAAAAAGTTCCGGCCATCAAGGGGATGATAATCGACGCCACCGTCGAAGCCAATCTCGACAAGGACCTCAATCTCACGAGACTCGAGATCGAAAACGACTTCGACGCTTTTTTGGAAAAACTCCACGCCTACCTGGACGAACTTTGGGACACCATGATAGCCGACGGTCTTCACGTCTTGGGCGAGGCCCCGGAGGGTAAACCCCTGGATGAATTCCTGGTGCAGCTGACGAGGGTGGAGGGCCCCGAGGCTCCGTCCTTGAGGGAAACCCTCCTCCGCGCGAGGGGTTTCGATTACGACGAGCTCTTGAACTCCCGGGGCAAGAGCGCGAAAGCTTTCGGGGGAAAGACCGGGGCCGAGATTTTAAGGGAAAACCATCTCCTGTCCCTTGAGCTCATGGCGGCCTTTTCCGAATCCGGCCACGACCCCGACGCGGCGGGCGCGCTCGTCGAAAAGGTCCTGGGGAAAACTTTCCCGCCCCTCGAAAAGGCCCTCCGCCGGGTGGGGGAAAGACTCGTCCCGGACATAAGGGGAACGACGGCCGAAATAACCAACACCCTGGGAGCCCTGAACGGCTCCTTCGTGGAACCGGGTCCCTCCGGCGCCCCCAGCCGCGGACAATGCGACGTCCTTCCTTCGGGGAGAAACTTCTACTCCGTCGACCCGAACAAGATCCCGTCCCCCGCGGCCTGGAAAATCGGAGTCGCCATGGGCGACGTCCTCATCGAAAGGACCTTGGCCGAAACGGGGAAATACCCGGAAAACGTCGGGATCGTGGTCTACGGTTCCGCGACCATGAGGACCAGGGGGGACGACATAGCCGAGATCTACCATCTCATGGGTCTCAGACCCGTCTGGAGGGAGGGGGGAACGGTTTCGGGCCTGGAGGTGGTGCCCCTTTCCGAGTTGAAACGCCCGAGGATTGACGTCACCCCGAGGATCTCGGGTTTCTTCAGGGATTCCTTTCCCAACATCATCGAGACCCTGGACTTCGCGGTCGAGCTCGCCGCCAAACTGAACGAGGCCCCGGAATCGAATTTCATCCGGAGGCACGTTTACGAGGATTTGGATTTTCACGTCAAAAACGGTCTCTCCCCGGAGGAAGCCTGGAGGGAATCCACGTTCCGGGTCTTCGGCTGCCCCCCGGGCACCTACGGGGCCGGGGTGAAAGAGCTGGTCGAAACCAAGAAATGGAAAACCAAGGACGACCTCGGGGAGATATACGTGAGATTCGGAGGTCACGCCTACGGGAGAGGCTCTTACGGCCTCACGAGACCCGAGACCTTCAAACGCAATCTGGCCCGGATGGACGTCACGGTCAAAAACGAGGACTCCCGGGAGCACGACATGATGTCCTGCACCGATTATTACAACTACTACGGGGGTCTCATAGTCGCCGCCCGGACCGTCAGGGGGTCGGCTCCTCTTTCCTTCGCGGGGGACGACTCGGACCCCAAGAGGGTCAGGATAAGAACCACCTTCGAGGAGGCCAAGCACATCCTGAGGGCGAGGCTCGTTAACCCCAAATGGCTGGAGGGCGTGAAACGTCACGGCTACAAAGGGGCGGGCGACATAAGCCACATGATGGACACCATGTTCGGCTGGGACGCCACCGCGGACGTCATGGAGGACTGGATGTACGAGAAGGTCTCCGACGCCTACGTCTTGTACCCCGCGATGAAGGAGTGGATGGAGAAGGTCAACCCCTACGCGAGACAGAACATCCTGGACAAGCTCCTGGAAGCCATCACCCGGGGCATGTGGAACGCCTCGGAAGAGACCCGGCAAAAGCTCAGGGACGAATACCTGGAACTCGAAGGACGCCTGGAGGAATGGAACGACAGGGTCGAGAGGGACTTGGCCGTGTAGAATCCAAGATTCGATCAAAGATTGAAATCAACGGTTGGGGGTCTCGGGGACATGTTTTCCCGGGGCCCCTTTTTTCCGTTGAATCCCGGGCGAGTTCGTCGAAGAATGCCCCCGGGTGAAATGGAAGCGACTCTCGAAAGGCGGGTCCGGGGCGCGATTTCAAATTAAGCGAAACGGAAAAACTTGTCAAACATGTATTTTTCAACAGAATCGAGCAAGGACGCCGCGATTTTCCGTGACTCTTTGAATTGTCCGAATTTCAAACAATCAATGAACAAATACCAAATGAAAATTTTACGAACAACCGATCGCAAAACCTTTGATAATCATTCCATACGACATATTCGAAAATGGACCCTTGACATCTTTCGTCAAAATCAAAGATTTGTCATTCGTATTATTTCTTTAACGCAATCATAATTTGATTGTCCGTCGTCATCATTAAAATCAATAACCAACCGTAAACACTCGCAAAAAAACACGCGGGCGAACAAAACGAAAACACGACCAAAAGAAAAATTTACGGTTGAAATGATTACCGGGAGCGGAAACAAGGGGGAAAGAACGGGAAAGCGGTCGATTGTTCCGCCGGGCAATATTGCGTATATTACAATATTATAAAATATAAGAATGAAAAAGACATGATAAACGCGTGATTTAATGGCGGTTGAAGACAAGGCCCCTTAAATTCTTTCGCCTAATGCGAAACGCGATTTCCCGAGTGCCGATTTTTTCCGACCATTGACAATCCGGTACATTTGGGATTAAAAAAAACCGTTAAAGAGATTTCCTCTTTGACGCCGGAGAATCGAGCAAATCCGACAAACGCACCCGCCAAATTGGCGACGACAAATATTGACTTCGGTTTCGCGGTAAAATTAACCGATCCAAACCATAAAATTAATTTTCCGAAAGACAACGCCAGAAAGACTTGAAATTTTGAAAAAAAACACGCTGACGGAAACACTTGACATCCTAAAATTCGCCCGCGGCCCGGTTGAATCGGCGCCAGACGCGGAATTTCCGGGCGTGTCGATGTTGGCATGTTTATTGCACTCTCTCTCTCTCTCTCTCTCTCTCTCTCTCTCTCTCTCTCTCTCTCTCTCTCTCTCTCTCTCCGGAGGGAGAAGGTAAATTCGGTTTTATCCCTCCCGTCTCCGCCTCCGCCTGACCCGACCTCCCAACCAAACTCCGAAGAAAACAACAAACCCTCCGCGGATAACTTGACAGCCAAACTCCGGGCGACCGTGTCCCAAAACCCGGCCGTCGCGCCATTGGAGCGCCGTCGGCTCGAGAAATTGGCGCCCGCCGTCAAACGGCGCTCTCTTTGCCCCTCTCGCGAGGGAACGAATGAACTCCGGTTTTATCCCTCCCGTCCCGGCCTCCGCCCGATCGCGCCCCGCGACCCGATTCCTCCGGAAACATTGATTTTCGCGAAGAGAACATGCCCGCCCGATTCCACGCGGACGCGTTCGCGATATATTTCCGCGAGTTTTTCCCCTTAACGGCCCCGGCGACATAAGTCCCAAAAAAATAATTCGACCGATGACAAGCGTTTTGCGCTTCTCGATGACAATCGACGAGCGCGACAAACCCGAAAAACAAACTTCATGGAATCGGACATGAAGCGAAATGGAGTTTCAAAATGATTAGGACGATGTTAAAAATCCGCGTGATCTCTATTTCACTCCTGTTTCTTTTGACACTGTCAACCGTCGCGTTCGCTCAGCAGAGCGGCGACTTGTCCACGATAGTCGTGGACGCCACGACCGAAGGCTCACTCGTGAGAAATTACGCTCCGGGCGGATTGTTGGGAGACAATTCGCCGTTGGATTTGCCGTTCGTGTCTTCATCCATATCGGAATACGCGATACAGAATTTCGCGGTGCCGGGAGGCGACGCCAGCGAGTTCGCGACGATACTGTCTCTCAATCCCTCAATCCGCGACTCCGTCTCCATGTTCACCGAAACATATTTCAGAGGTTTCAGGTTCAGGGGATACGACGTGGGCATCAACGGGTTGGGCGGCATGTTCGGTACCGTTTACGTGCCGTCGTTCGCCTTTGAGGGCGTGGACATAATATCGGGACCAAGTTTGGGATACGCCGGAACCACGAGTTCTTACCACAGTTCCGGCGGAACGGCAAACTACAAAACAAAGGTGGCGAGAGTCGAACCGCAAATAGACGCGTCGATTATTTTTTCCGGGAAAAGTTCTTTCACGGAAAGGCTTGACGTCGGACGAAGGTTCGGTAACAACAAAGAATGGGGAATCAGGGGCACGTTCGAACACACGGACGGGGAGACCATCATCGATGGAGCGAAAGACTATCGTTTGAATTTCATGATAAACGCCGACAGACAAACGCCCGAGATGAAATCAAATTTGGCCGTCGGTCATTTTCAATACGATTCCGTCGGAAACAACGGAGGTCGCAACATGTTCATTGGCGCGGGTGTGACGGAAATACCGAAAGCGTTTGACACCACGGTGAGTTTCGGTCCTGATTGGAACAAAAATGAAATCGGACTCACCATCGTGACATTCAATCATGAACAAAAAATAAGGGAATGGTTCAAACCATTCATCGATTTCGGTTACACGCACGAAAAAACCGATCCTTACATCGCGACGGTCAGACTCACCATGAGTAACAACGATGGTGACTACACGGGAAGGGTCACCAGAGAATTTCTCGAACAGAGAGTGATAACGGTGCAAGGAGGCGTGAAAGGGACCATTGATTTCGAAGTCGCCAAAAACAGTTACCTGTTGGCCTTCGGTTATACTTTCTACGACAGAAATGACAATTATATTCACACGAACTATGCGGCCACGGGTAACATTTATGACAATCCGAAACTCGATTGGGAAAATCCTCTCCTGCCCGTGCCGGATCCTTACGTATCAAGCGAGACAAGAAGTTTCGGAGTCACCTTCATGGACACTTTGTCATTTTACAATGACAAAATAAGACTCTACGCCGGGGTTCATTGGCACAACCATGACGCGAAATCTCTAAACGCGAGCGGAGAGACGACCCAACAGGTAAAATCGTCAAACGCTTCACCGACATTTGGAGTGGTGGTGACCCCGATTGAAAATTTATCGCTGTTCGCCAATCACACCGAGAGTTTCGCGAGCGGAACCAGAGTCGGAGCGTCATACCTTAACGCGAGAGAAATTCTAGACCCGTTAAAAACCAAACAAGATGAATTTGGTTTTAAATATCAGTTTCAATCCTTGGTCACCACGTTGAGCTTTTTCCAAATCACTCAAGGGGCCACCAGAGCCGTGCCCGGAGACGGAGGAAATTATCTGGTCACCGATGGCGAAAACAGAAATCGCGGCGCGGAACTCTCGTTTTCGGGGACACTTTTCGACAAGTTAAACCTTTTGGGAGGTGTCTCTTACATAGACGCCACTCAGAGAAAAACCCAAGGCGGAGCTAATGACGGCGTGCGTTCGAACGCGATTGCCAAATGGTCGGCGACAATAGCCGGCACGTACAGATTCAACGATAATTTCACGGCCATCGGAAGATTGTATTATTTGGGAAAAGCGCCGCTCAGAAACGAAACTCTGGAAACCCCGGCGTATTCGGTTCTGGATTTGGGACTGTCATACACGCAAAAGATTAAAGAAATACCATTTAATTTGACCGTCAAATGCAACAATGTCTTTAACGAGGCCTATTGGAAACCTTACAACAACGGAGGCACCAACGGGATTATTCTCGGAACCCCGCGAAGCTTTCAAGTGAGTTTGGGAGCCACTTTCTGAATCGAATCTCAATCACTCCGCCGCCTTCCGCCTTTAAAACAGGGTATTTTGAATTGGCCCGAATAACCCGGGGGTTTCCGTAACGGCGGCTCCCGGGTTTTATCGCCGCAATCCACGAGAGGATAACCCGCTTCGAAAATGGCATGTCATGTTCGGGAAAAAATTGTCATTAAGAAAGCTTGAGATGATAATGGAACCCGTTCAAGACAGAACGCCGTTCTCCAACCAATAAATTGTTTTGCAAAAGAATTCGCACAAAGCAATGTCATGGGATATGAACAAATAAGACACGCCTTTAGCTTTTTGAACATCGTTCAACAAACGTATTATCTGGGCTTGGCTTATGACATCCAACATGGCGGTCGGTTCGTCCAATATCACCAGCTTCGGTTCCATTATCATCGCTCTCGCGATGGCCAGACGTTGAAGCTCTCCGCCGCTCAAAGCGTGAGGACGCCGTTTGAGAATTTCCGGATGAATCCCGTATCTTTCGAGATAAGCGCGCAGTTTGCTTAAAGAAAACCCCGCGTTTAAAATTACGTAAGGTTCTTTCAAACTCTCCAGCAAAGTCAGTTTCGGATTGAAACTGACTTCCGGATGCTGAAATATTATCTGAATGTTTCTTCTCGCGGACCCTTTGAAAGGCATACGCGCTGGCTGTCCGTCGAACACGATGTTTCCTTTGGTCGGGGGAATTATTCCGGACACTATTTTTCCGATGGTGGATTTTCCCGAGCCGCTGTCCCCGAAAATGGCGACGGTCTCCCCCTTGTCCAAATGAAGCGAAACTCCGTTCAAAACGCATTGGCCGGTAAATTTGTATTTGAATCCGACGTTGTCTAATTTAAGAAGCATATTTCCAACACCTCACCTGTCTTCCGGACAAAGCGACGACGGGAGGAGCCGAGGAACACCTTTCCATCGCATCGGGGCATCGCTCCATGAACGAACAACTCTCGCGTTTGACCGAATCGTTTCTTGGGGGAGCGAATCCCGTCGTCGCCTCGAGACCGTTTTCGGGCAAAGCCTTCAGTAAGGCCTCCGAATAAGGATGCAAAGGATTGGAGTAAAAATCGTCTTTCCCCGACGTTTCCACCAATTCGGAAGCGTACATGACAAC
>JAITKT010000188.1 GCA_031278225.1 Deltaproteobacteria bacterium | reverse complement strand
CCGCCCCCGGGCAGCCTGTCTTCAAGCCGACGCCTTTGGGCCACGGAGCCGCAGGAGGGGCCAGGCACGGATCGCTCTCTGCCGGGGCGGCGGGCAGGCACGCCTCCCAGCCGGTGACCGGGAGCCGGATCAAGGTCCTCATCGTCGACGACTCGGCCATCGTCCGCAACCTCCTCTCCAAGGCCATGGAGGACGAGCCCGACATCCGGATCGTCGGGGCCGCCAAGGACGCCTACGAGGCCAGGGAAATGCTCCTCGAGCGGGGCCCCGACGTGGTGACCCTGGACATCATCATGCCCAAGATGGACGGGGTGACGTTTTTGAAAAAGCTCATGGTTTACTACCCCGTGCCCGTCATCATCTGCTCCACCATCGCCAAGGCGGGAAGCCAGGCCGAGCTCCGGAGCGACAAGATCGGGGCGGTGGACGTCATAGACAAAGAGAGCCTGAACCTCTACCACGGCCTCGAGACCGTGAAGAAGATTCTCATCCCCAAGATAAGGGCGGCGGCCAAAACCCGCGTGACCAAGAAGTCCAAGTCGGAAGTCGCGAACATCTGACCGGCCGGAGACCAATGCCGCCAGAACCGGAAGACGAAACGAAAAAGAAGAAGAGACGCGGGAACGCGAACCCTCCCCCGGAAGGAACGGCGGGCCGCGCGGCGGCTTCGCTCCGCCCGACGCCCGTCTTTGGCGAATCGGGCCCCCCCGGTCCCCGCGCCCTTGGTCCCCGCGCCCCCGGTTTTTCCGCGATCCTCGCGCTCCTTCTCGCGTCGCTCCTCATCCCCCTCGGGGCCGCGGACGCCCTTTCCGACCCTCCCCGACGGGTCAGGGCGGAACTCGTCCGGGCCATTCCCAAACCCCCCAAGTTCACCCAGGGGCTCTTTTTCCACGAGGGCATACTCTACGAGAGCTCGGGCCTTTACGGGGAATCCGAGCTGAATCTCTGGAAAATAACGGAAACCCCCGCGAAAGCCGCGGGAATCACCCGGGGCGCGATTGTTCCCCAAAGGGTCCTCGACCGCCGGGAGCCCGTCAAGACCGTCAAACTTCCCCCCAAGGTCTTCGGGGAAGGGAGCGCCTTCGTGCCCTCCCCCGGGGGCGAGGGTTACGTCTACGTCCTCACCTGGACGGACCGGACCCTCCTCCGCTACTCCCTCCCCGACCTGAACCCCGTCATGTTTCCCGCGACCTATCCCGGGGAAGGCTGGGGCCTCACCCTCAAGGGATCCGTCCTTTACCGCTCCGACGGCTCCAACATGCTCTGGGCCCACGACCCCGACACCTTCGAACTCCTGCCCGACAAGTCCTTTCCCGTCACCGAAACCTCCAAAGACCCCCTGATCCGAAACAGAACTCCCGTCTCCCTTTTGAACGAACTGGAATCGCATCCGGACCGGGACCTCATCTTCGCGAACGTCTACCTCACGGACCTCGTGGCGGTCATAGAGGCCGGGGAGGAGAATTCGGGGAACGTGGCCTTCTATCTCGACTTCACGGAATTGAGCCGGGCGGTCAGAAACGAGCACGGCATCAAAGACCGGGGACTCTGCCTGAACGGGCTCGCCTTCGACGGGAACGGGGCCCTTTACGCCACGGGCAAGAACTGGCCCGTCCTCCTGGAGGTGACCTTCGACTGGCCGGAGGTTCCCGGGGTCGAAACCGGGGCCGAAACCGGGGCCGGAAAAGGCGAAGAAGGGGACTGACTCCCACTCCCCCGGGGGCGCGGTCGGATTTCGCGGTTTTGTCGAATTTCCGAAGTCATTCCGCGGGCGTTTTTCGGAAGATCGTCTTTCCCGTACCCTTTTCCCCGGGAAACCGCCTCGCGGGGCGGGGTTTCGGGGAAGTTTCCGGGGCCGGTTCACAACCCCGGCCAACCCTCGGGCGGGGCTTTCCCCCTTGGTTTTCCCCGCGGGTTTCCTCGCGACTTTCTCCGGGTTTCCCGCGGGTTTTCCTTGGGTTTCGCTTGAGATCATCCTCGGTTTTCCTTCGGGTTTCGGGCTCCGGACCCCCGCCGGGAGGGCTCCCGGACGACGCGGGGGGAAGCTTTCCCGCCCGCCGGGAACGCGGGAAAAGACGTGACGCCGCGTCTTCCGCCCCGGCGCGCGCGGCTTTTTGAAAACCGGTCCCTTTGGTCGGCGAAAAAACATTTTTCCCGGGGCCTTTGGCTTTATGAAATAAAAACGCGCCTTTTTCCCAAAAATTTTTGGAAGTCTTGACAATCGCCCGCGTCGAATGAGAAAATCACAAATAATTCCATAATGTGATATCATCGGATCGAGAGATTTCTCTCTTTCGCCATCGACCGCAAACCATTGTCACGAACGAACCGGGGGCGCTTTTTCCGAACCGGACCCCTTTTTCGAAAATTTCCCGCCGCGCCGCGGGCGGCTCCTCGCGACGGCCGGCACCGCGGTCCGGCGGAAACTCCCCGGGGGGATTTTCCTTTTCGCCGCGACCGTTTTTTCGCCCGATCGGACCCGGTGCCCGGTCGGATCCCGAGACCGATTGGCCGATTCCGAACGGGTTCCGGCCCGAAACCCGAAAGCGCCCCGGTCGAATCCCGGTCGACTTGGAATCGACTTCGAATCGCCTTCGAATCGACTCCGGAACGGCCCCCCGGGTTTTCGGCCGATTGTCCCCCGATTTCTTTGGCGGCGCCGCGGCCCCCCCGTCTTTCGGGGTCCGGTTCCGGATCCCCCCCCTTGGGGTTTCACCCCTCGGGAGTGCCTTTGAAAATTCGTCCCTTCCCGCCCCCGGAGAGCCGGGGGCCCCGCCCGTCCCGGGTTTTCGGGACCCGCGGCCGCATGTCACGTTCAATCATTTTTCGAGGTGTTAAGATGAAACTAGGGTCAAAAATCATATTGGGTTTCGTGGCCGTGTGCGCCATATTCCTTCTCATCGCCGTCATCGTCGCGGTGTCGGTCTACCGGGTTCAGACGGACACCAACCATCTGAGGGACGTGGTCATGCCGGGGAACGACCAGGTCGCCCACCTGAGCACCAACATCGCCCTCGAGACCCTCCACATCATGGAATACAGCTATGATTACAAGGACGACACCTGGAGGGCCGCCATGGAGAGCCAGGACCTCGCGAACAAGAACCTCGGCACCATCCGCGGCCTCATAAACAACCAGGGTCTCGCGGCGGATTCCCCGGCGGCGAGGGACCTCTTCGGCCAGGCGGAAAAGCTCCACTCCGATTACGTGAACCTCACGAGCTTCATTCCCCAGAACGGGAAGGACCTCGAGAACAACCGGTCCGCCATAGCCGTCGCCTACGACAGCTTCCTCGCGGCCTTCAAGATCTACGCCGACAACATCACCAGAAGGCTCATGAACTCCCTGGCCGAACCCAACCCCAACGTCGACGACATCACCTTCGCCTTCAAGAGGTACCAGGAGTCATTGGCCATCGAGAATTCCGGGGCCGAGTTCTACATCACGATGCTCAGGGGTCTTTACTATCACGATCCCAACCGTCTGACCGACGCCGTGAACCACGCGAACGCGACCCTGCAGCTCACCAAAACCCTCATCTCCGAGTCCTCCACCCCCGCCAACGTCGAGGCTCTGACCAGGCTCGCGACCGCCACCCAGGAGCTCATCGACACCTCGAGCGCCCTCCAGGTGGCCATGGCGGCGGAAACGGCCAACAAGCCCAAGAGGGAGCAGATCAGGTCCGACATGCTCGCGGCCGCCGACAAGGTGAACGCCTCCTTCACGACCCTCACGAACGAGTTCGCGGACGAGTCCATCTCCTCCCTGAACAGGACCATCCTGACCCTCACCGTGGGTTTCGTGGTGGCGATTATCCTCTCCCTCTTCATGGGGATATTCATCACGAGGGGCATCACGGTCCCCATAAACACCATCATAAACACCCTCTCCGAGGGGGCCCAGGAGGTTGACACGGCCTCGGGCGAGCTCTCCGCGGCCTCCAACACCCTCGCGGAAGGGGCCACGGAAAACGCGGCGTCCCTCGAGGAAACCAGCGCCGCCCTGGAAGAGCTCTCCTCCATGACCAAGCGCAACAGCGACAACGCCGTGGAGGCCAATTCCCTCATGACCCAGACCAACGACGCGGTCTCGAGGGCCGAGAGCTCCATGGCGAACGTCATATCGGCCATGGACCAGATAGCCACCTCGGGGAACGAAATCGGGAAGATCATCAAGACCATCGACGAGATAGCCTTCCAGACCAACCTTCTGGCCCTGAACGCCGCGGTCGAGGCCGCCCGCGCGGGCGAGGCGGGAGCCGGCTTCGCGGTCGTCGCGGACGAGGTCAGAAACCTCGCCATCCGCAGCGCCGACGCCGCCAAGAACACCGCGGACCTCATCGCGGCCACCATCTCCAACATCAATTCGGGCTCGGAGATGGTCAACTCGACCTCGGAAAACTTCCACAACGAGGCCACCAACTCCTCCAAGGTGGCGCAGCTGGTCTCGGAAGTGGCGGAAGCCTCCAAGGAACAGTCCCAGGGCATCAACCAGATAACCACCGCCATGACCCAGATGGACAAGGTGACCCAGTCCAACGCCGCCTCGGCCGAAGAGTCCGCGAGTTCCGCGGGTCAGCTCTCCGTCCAGGCCGGTAACCTCATGAACGCCGTGGAGGACATAAACATCCTGGTCCACGGAAGGGGAGGCCTCGCCTCCTCCGCGCCCCCCCAGCGCAAGGTGGCGCCGCCCCGGGCCAAACCCGCCATCGCGGGGCCCTCGCCCATGGCCAGAAAGGCCGCCGGCCGCGCCGCCGACACCAAGGCCCTGCCCATGGACGGGGACGACGACTTCGATTTCTGAGACGACCCCGCCCAAGACCGGTCGCGGATTCCCGCGCCCCGGTCGATTCGGGCTCGCGGGCCCCACCCAATCAATGACCCCGGCTTCCCCCCTCCCCTCCCCGAAAACCCGGGGCGGGGAGGGGTTTTTTCTTTTCTTAATCTCCCCGCGGCCCGGGCGTCCCCCAAGGCTCTTTTCCGGGCGCGAGCCCCCTCTTCCGGAGCCCGTTTTCGTAAACCCGGGTCTTCTCGGCCAGGACCTTTTCGGCCTCGGCCGCGTACTCGGGCGGAAGGTCGGGAAGGGCGAGGATCTTCCTAAGACTTTTCATCCTGTGAAAATCCGGGGAATGCCGGGCCGAAAGTTGGTCCGGGGCCCCGTTCCGCCTCACCGCGAGTTCCTCCTCCAGAAGCCCCGCCGGATGGCGGACGAGTGCCCGGAGCCAAAGGTCGTAGTCCTCGCAGACCGGCATCTCCTCGTCGAAAAGACCGACTTCCCCGAAAAATTCCCTTCTCATGATGACCGCGGAGGGGCTTATGAGGCAGAGGCGCAGGGAGCGGAGGAAGATTCGTCCCCCCTCCTTGAGGTGACGTTTTTTGGGATTCGCGAACCTCCCGTTCCGGATCCAGCGCTCGAGACATTGGGAGAAGAGGAGATCGGGGTTTTCCTCCATGAATTCCCACTGTTTCCCGAGCTTTCCGGGGAGCCAGAAATCGTCGCTGTCCAGAAAGGCCACGTATTTCCCCTTGGAAGCCTTGATCCCCAGGTTTCTCGCGAAACTGACCCCTTTGTTCCGGGGGACGCGGGGGACGCGGGGGACGCCGGGAACGCGGGGGGCTCCTTCTTCGTTCGCGGGGCCGTCCGCGTCGGCGGTTTTCAGATAAACGAGACTCTCCCGGTAAGGCGCGAGGACCTCTTCCGTCCCGTCGTCGCTCCCGTCGTCCACGACCAAAAGCTCGAACAAATCCCCGACCCCGGGAAAGACTTCCCCCTTTCCCGCTTCGGGCGCCGCGACCTTTTTCCCGCCCGCCTTCCCTTCCGTCTTCTCCCCGGTTTCGCCGTCCGTTTGCCGGAGCACCGAAAGAACGGCCTCGAGAATCGTTTCCCTTCGGTTGAAAGTCGGGATGACGACCGATATCCGGGGGGTCGCGGCACTCAAACCCCGGTCCTCACGCGAACAAACCCCATGCCAGGACGCAAAGCCCCGCGACCGGAAACTGCGCGTCCAGGAGGAGATCGAAGAGATAACCCCTTCCGAAGTTCCCGGCCAAAAACGCGCGGAGAAGAAAGGCGTTGTAAAGGGGGCCGGTCGCGAAGAGAACAGCCGCGAAACCGTTTAAGATTCCCGCGAGATAAGCGAACACCAAAAGCGCTCCCCAAAGCGCCGCGAGGATTTCCAGGAGCCGGGCCGACTTCTTTTCCCCCAAAATTCCCGCGGGGGAGGCCATGCCGAAGATCCTGTCGCCCCTGTCGTCGGCCATGTCCGTCAAAAGGGTCCGGACGAAGACCCGCAGGGCCAAAAGGGAAAACCCGACCACCCCCTTCGCGAGGCCCGAAAAATCGAGGGAAAGAAGCGGGGGGTCGGTGAGATACGCCGGAAGAATCGCCAAAAGGGAGAGCCCGACGGTGACGGGGAAGATCTTCCCGAAGGGAAAATCCCTGATTCCCCCGATGCCCCTCGCCCTCAGGGCTTTCAAGCGCCCGAGAGGCGCGAGGGAGCAAAAAAGTCCGAAAAGACCGTGCGCGACCGCGAACAAAAAAACCTTGAAATCGACCGTCCAAGCCGCGACGAGAGCCAAGGGGACACAGGAAAGCCCCAGGATCGAAAGAAACTTAACGTGTTTCACGAGAAAGACCGCCCTGTCGGGGTCGTTGAACTTGGCCGAGTCCCGGGTGGAAAAACCGTTCAAAAGGGACATCCCCAGACCGAAAAAGAAAAAGAGGATGAGCGCGGGGAAGGGGTAGGCGAAACCCAGGGCCGCGGCCATGGCGAAACTTATCGCGGCCGTTCCGAGACCCACGAAGACGTAAGAAAGAACGAGGGCCCGTAAGATTTTTCGGACGATGACCGCGGGGGTCGCGTCCCCCTTGCCGCCGCTCCTGTCCAAAAGCTCCCGTTCCACCATCCTTATCTGCCAGACCGGGGTGGAGGCCCCTCCCGCGATTCCCACGACGGGGACGTCGAGGTCGAAGTCCGGGGGTATGTCCTCCGGTCCCTCGACCGTCACCGCCAAAATTCCCTCCCTCTTCGCGAGCTCCGCGAGTCTTTTGGTGTTCCCGCTCGTCTTCCCCCCCACGACCACCATCGAGGAGACGAGGCCCGCGAGTTTCGAGACGTCGTTTTGTCTCTTGACCGTCGCGGCGCAAATGGTGTTTTTGATTTCGACCCGCTCCCCGAACTTCTCCTTGGCCGCCTTTTTGAACTCCTCGAACTTCCCCGCGTCCTGGGTCGTCTGGGCGACCATCACCACCCGCTCCCAATCCGGAAGCCCGGCCACTTCTTCGGCCTCCCCCGCCGCGACCCCCATGCCCAGGGAGTGTCCGAGGAGCCCCTCCACCTCCGGGTGCCCCTTCGTTCCCCAGATGAGGACGTTCTTTCCTTTTTCCGCCTCGCCCCGCACGAGCTTCTGAATTCCCCTCACCATGGGACAGGTCGCGTCTATGACCTCGAGGCCCCTTTCCGCGAGCTTCCGCAGCTCCTCCGGGGGAAGCCCGTGAGCCCTCACGATGACCGCGTCCCCCGGCTCGACCGGGATGTTTTCGTCGTAGAGAAGCAATCCCTTGGATCTCAAAAGGTCCATGGCGGCCTTGTTGTGGATGAGCTCCCCGTGTCCGAACACCCTCTTCCCGCTTCTCCTCGACCGCGAAAGCGCCGCGAGGGTTTCCCCCATGGCCTTCTTGACGCCCTTGCAATATCCGATTTCGTCGGCTTGGATTATTTTCATGACGCGGCTCCGGACGGCGCGGGACCAAAGGAAAAGAGAATAAAAGCCCGAGGGGAAAGACGGGGGAAAGACGGGGGAAAGCCGGAAGAAGGGGCCGGATTATACAAAATCGATTCCGGGCGCCCGAAAAAGCGAACCCCGTCAACTTCCGGAAGCCCGACTCCCCCCCGAAAAAAAGAGACCGGGGACGCGATTTTTCGAAAAAAAACTTGCAATCGCGGAAAAATACGCGATAATGGATTCAAATGATCGTGTTTGTGAGAATCATCACTTATTTTTTCGGGCGTTTCGGAAACGCGGCGGGCCGGCTCCCGCGGAACGAACCGGACGGGCCGCCGCCGCTAGGCGCCATTCGAATCTTTCCTCCGAAAAAAACCGACCCCCGACCCGGTCCATCATACCACCCGCGACCGGGTTTTCCCGCGGGGGTCAAGTCCCCGACGGTCATGTTTCCGGGCGCGTTGTGTTAGTATGGGAAACGCGGGGGGGGAGTTTTTTCCCCTTGGTTTTCCGGCTTCCCCGGACGCCCCGCGGGAAAGGACCCTTGTTCCGGCCGCGGCCGTCGCGACGCCCGCCCCGAAAAACGGAGCCCCCGAATCCCCCTTCGCCACCCCCCGTTTTCCCTTTTCCGGGCTCCTTTCGGACGGGACGGGACCGCGGTCAAACGCTTTCAAGGTGAGCACAAATGAGCGAGCTTAAAATCATCTTCTCGATCCTGGGCGTCATTCTCCTTCTCCTTTTCGGCTTCCTGTGGTACTCCGCCTCGAACCAGAGAGACGACCTGAACTCGAAACTGAAAAACCTCCAGACCCGTTTCAACGAAACCGCCGACGAACGGGACAAGATGAGAAGCCAGTTGAACGCGGCCAACTCCCAGGCGGATTCGCTGAATCAGCAGTTGACGGCCGCAAAGCAGAAGGCCACCCGCGACAAGAACGAGCTGGACAACCTGAACGCCAGGATCAACTCTCTCAACCGCGACACCGAATCGACCGAGGCCCAAATCCGCAATCTCGGAAGAGACAAGGCCGCCCTTCTGGAGGAGCTCGACGCCCTCAAGAGCTCCCCTCCCCCGACCGACCTCACGGCCGACGTCCACACCCTGCTCTCCGAAAGGGAGCTCCTGAAGAACAAACTGGTGGAGGTCAGAAGCTACGTCCTTTACACCTTGAGCGGGGTCTCGCTCGCCCCGCCCGACAATCTCGACAACTCCGATCTGGCCGCGCTCTCCGCGATAGCCGATCCCCTGGCCGCTCCCGCCGAAACCGCCGCGCCGGGGACGGTCGAAGCGGGGACGGTCGTAACGGGGACGGTCGAAACGGGGACGACCGAAACGGGGACGACCGACGCGGGGACAACCGACGCGGGGACAACCGACGCGGGGACGGTCGAAACGGGGACGACCGACGCCGCGAC
>JAITKT010000172.1 GCA_031278225.1 Deltaproteobacteria bacterium | reverse complement strand
TCTCCTTGAAACTCGTCGGCCGCAACCTCTATTACGAGACCCTGAGCGAACACAGGGACGAGTTCGACCTCGTCATCAGCAGGACCTACTCCGACCTCTGGATGCCCCACGGGTTTTTGGCGGAATTCTTCGGGGAAATCCCCGGGAAAACCGTTTCCAAGTTCTGGACCGACCCGGAAATGAGGGATCTGGTCCGCGCGGCTACCCGCGAAATGGACGCCGACAAGAGAAAAGCCATGTACGACGAGGTCATGACGCGCATCAGCGGGTCCGACCTGACCGTCCCCCTCTATTTCCAGGAGAGCTACTTTTTCGCGAGAAAAGACTCCGTCGGAAACTTCGCTCCGGGCGCGAGCTCCTACAATCCCGTCGATTGGCTGACCCTGGAAGCCAAATAAAAATCCGGATTTGGTGTCTTAACCCCATAAAACCACCACATCCGGCGCGAAAAAAATATTTTCAAAAAACTTGCTTTTGACCCTAAAAACTGTTGACAGGGGAAACCGTTTTTGGTAACATCTCCTCGTTCGAAAGATTCCTTCCCCAATCCGGGATGCTTTCGAATCCCTTCCCCGAAGCGCCGACCGCGAGTCGACGCGCCGAACGAGAGGAGACGACCTTGAGCGAAGCGGAACTTCTGGAGAACTGGACCCTTTCCAGCCGAAACTATTCCGAAGCCGTGAGAGAAGAACTGGCTTCCGAAAGAAGAGCGGCCTGGGAGAGCCTGATTCGCCGGAGCCTCCCCGAAACGCCCCCCTCCTTAAGCGTTTTGGACGCGGGCTGCGGTCCGGGTTTCTTCTCCGTAATCCTCGCGGGGATGGGACACCGGGTGACGGCGGTGGACCTCACCCCGGCCATGATAAAGGAGGCGGGGGACATCGCCCGCGACCATTTCGAAAGCCTCCCGGGGAAACCCGGGATTGAGTTCGTCCTCGGCGACGCGGCCGCGCTTCCCGATTCCTTCGAATCCCGTTTCGACGCCGTCATCAGCAGGAACCTCTGCTGGGGTCTCGCGAACCCCGAAAGAACCTACGAGGAGTGGTTGAGGGTCCTGAAACCGGGGGGAAGGGCCGTGATATTCGACCACAACTGGAACCTGCACCTCTTCGACCCCGAATTGAACAAGGCCAGGGAAGCGGACTTGGACGAATTCCGCCGCCTGTTTCCGGAAAAGGTTCCCCACCCGGAAAACCGGAAAATGCTTTCCTTCAGAAAGAAACTCCCCCTGACCAGGGTCGTGAGACCCGCCTGGGACATGAAAGCCTTGGAAACCATCGGGTTTTCGAAGATTTCCCTGACCCGGGGGCCCTTCCCGGGGGTCCTCTCCCCCGAGGACGAGCTCCAGAGCCGCTCCAGCCCGATGTTTCGAGTGACGGCCGAAAGGCCCCTTTAAACCCGACCTTTTATCCGGTTAACCTTTGAGCCTCCGGTTTTCCTCCGGACCCCGGCCCCGGGCCTTTGATTTTCCCTCCCGGCCCCGCCGGTCTCCAAACCCTTTCGGGCGCAAGCCTTTGATTTTCGGTCTTTTTTTCGGGCCCTTGGGGGAAGGGACAATAAACGGTTTCCTCAAGCAATGGTTTCTCTTGACAACGGAAATCCTTTCGCCTATCATCCGATCCCGAAGGAGTTTCCCCGAACATGGACGAAAAAAGAAAAACATTCATCAACTGCCTGGTGGACGAGTTTTACGACGCGGCGGTCCTCTACACCAGACTCAACAACAGCCCGGCCCCCATCCCGATTTACGCGAACCTGAACACCCGGGACTCGCACGTGGTGGTTTTCATAGGAAGGTTTCCCAACATAAACATCACCGAGCTGGCCGCCCGTTTCGCGGTCACCAAGGGGGCCATGTCCAAGACCATCACGAGACTTTCCGCCCAGAACTTTCTGGAAAAGACCGTCGCGGACGAGAGCGGCAGGGAAGTCAAGGTGATCCTCACGCCGAAGGGGCAGGAGGTCTACAACACCCACGAGGCGAGAACCGTCGCCAACCGCCAGAAGATGTACGAGAAGTTCAGGCACCTGAGCCTTTCCCAACTGGGGGCGGCGGCCCTCTTCCTGGAAGAGATGCACGACCTCCTGCGCGATTACTCGACCTTTCTGGATCCGGAGGAACCGGAACCCCAGGAAACCGAGGCCCCGGACCACGGCTCGAACGGCCGCGGCCGCCCCGAGACGACCCGCGCCCCGACGGGAAGGGTCGGCTGAAAGCCGAACGCGCGCCCCGCGGTTTCGTTTCGCTCCGTTTTTTCGATTCGATTTTCAAGCGGCTTTGACCAAAGCCGACGTTTTCCCGAGGGAGACCCGACCCGTCTCCCGCTTCAGCTCACTCCGGCCAATCTCACTCCAAAACGCGATTTGACGATTTCCGCCCCGTTTCGGGAATTTTTTCCCGAAACCCGCCCGAACCTTGTCCCGAGCTCCGACGCCCGGGCCCCGGGACCGGACGAATCGGTCAAAATCCTCGAACCGCCCGAATCCGCTTCCAAACCAAAACAAAAAATCAATCACCGTTCGGCTTTCGTTTCGGACCCGCGTCCGAAGGCAATCGAAGACCCCCCGGGACCATGTCCGGAAAGCGATCCGCCGCGGAAAAGCTCCCGAAGCGAAAGCGAACGTCCAAAGGTAAAAGCAAATGCACATTTCGGAAGGCGTGTTGACCATCCCCGTCCTCGCGGCGGGAGGAGTGATTTCGGCCTTGGGCGTCGCGATGGGACTGGCCAAAATAAAGTCCCACAACCTTCCTCAGGCGGCGATTCTCACCGCGGCTTTTTTCACGGCCTCCTTCATCCACGTGAACATCGGTCCCAGCTCGGTGCACCTGATGATTAACGGGTTGATAGGCCTGCTCATGGGGTGGATGGCCTTTCCCATAATATTGGTGGGCCTGACGCTCCAGGCCCTCCTCTTTCAATTCGGGGGCATAACCGTTCTGGGGGTGAACACCTTCAACGTCGCGGGCCCCGCGGTTCTCTTCGGCTTTCTCTTCAGAAAGACGGTCCTGAGCGACAAGCTCGTCCCGAGTTCGCTCGCCGCCGCCGGCGCGGGATTTTTCTCCATCGCCCTCACGGCCCTCCTGGTGGGAGTCGCGCTCTACGCCTCCAACCCGGCGAACTACGGAGCCGCGGCCAAGACCGTCTTCGTGGCCCACATCCCGGTCATGGTGATAGAGGCGATAATCACCCTGCTCGTGGTCCGTTTCCTGAAGAAGGTGAAGCCCGAGATACTCTTCACCGCCACCGCGGTCCGGACGACCGAGGCCGTTTAACCCCCGGTTTTTCCCCGGGGAAGACCCGGGCGGGAACCGAACGCGAAAAAGAGGTGCTCGCATGTGCGGCGATTGTCTCGCTCACGCCGGTCAACCGGCGGCGATTGGCGCGGAAACGACGGGGGAACCGGTGACGGTCGACGCGGTCGCCGCGTCCGAAAACGGGTCCGGCTTTCTTCTGGAAGACGCGGACCCGAGGGCGAGACTGATTTTGGCCCTCGTCTTCGCCTTCGTTCTCGCGGCCGTGCAGTCCGTGGAGGCGGCGGTCCTGGGGCTGGCCTTCTCGATTCTCATAACCATGGCGTCGGGAAAACCGCTTCTCGCCCTCCTGAAGCGTTTGGCCGTGGTCAACACCTTCATTATTTTCATGTGGGTGATGCTTCCCTTCTCCTTTTCGACCCCGGGGGAGATCATCGCGAAAATCGGCCCCCTGGAGGTCACCCGGGAAGGGGTGATCCTGGCCTCGCTCCTCACCCTGAAGGCCAACGCCATATTGCTGGTGGTCATCTCCCTCTTGACCGTCGGGCCGCTCCACCTGATGGCCGAGGCGAGCCGGGCCCTGGGCATGCCGGACAAACTGGTCAATCTCTTCCTGCTGACCACCCGCTATTTTCAGGTTATTTTCGACGAATACCAGCGCCTCCGCCTGGCGATGAAAGCGAGGGGTTTCAAGTCCTCGCTGTCCCGCCACTCCATGAAAAGCCTCGGGAGCCTCCTGGGCATCCTCCTCGTGAGGAGTTTCGACAGGGCCGACAGGATCCACAAGGCGATGCTCGCGAGGGGCTACAGCGGGGACCTGCACGTGAGAACCGAATTCGAATTCAAAAAAATCGACGCGATTTTCGCTCTTTCAATGATCGTGGTAACGATAGTGGTGTTGATTGCCGAATGGAACAGAACTCTTTAAACCCGGTCGCGGAGTCGGGCGCTCGCGTGCGACTCGTCCCCGACACCGGCGAAAACCTCATCGAACTCAAGGACATAACCTTCGCCTATCCCGGAAGGCCCGCCATTTTCGAAAACTTTTCCTTCGCCTTCCCCAAAGGCGCCAAGGCGGGACTCGTGGGATCCAACGGCAGCGGGAAAACGACCCTGCTCCAGTTGGTGATGGGTCTCATCAAACCCCAAAAAGGCGAGATTCGCCTCTTCGGCGAACCGACCAAAAAGGAAGCCGACTTCAGGAAGGCCAGAATCAAAATAGGATTCGTCTTCCAGGACGCGAACGACCAGCTCTTCTGCCCGACGGTGAAGGACGACATCGCCTTCGGCCCCCTGAACACGGGACACACCCGGGAGGAAGCCGACGCCATCGTCGAGGAGGTCCTGGCGCTTCTGAAACTCTCGGATTTCAGGGACCGAATCACCTACGCCCTTTCCGACGGCGAAAAGAAGCTGGTTTCCATAGGAACCGCGCTCGCCATGCGCCCGGAAATGCTCATTTTGGACGAACCCACCACCTGCCTCGACGAGAGCGCCGTGGAACGGGTCGTGAAAGTGCTTCTCGATTGCGGATTGCCTTATCTCATAGTGGCCCACGACCGTCCCTTCCTGGACAGGGTGGTGACGTCGAAATACTTGATGGCGAACAAAACCGTGACCCCCATGGACACGAAAAACGCCATTCTTCATCAGGAGGAACAATGACCGTCCATACCCTCGCGGGGCCTTTAAAAGCCGGGATGATTTCCCTCGCGGCCCTGACCTTGTTGATTTTTTCGAGCGCTTCGCTCATGGCCCACGGCGTCGTGTGGGAAGAGAGTCAAAAGCGGGCTTACGGCGTCGAATTCGCCTATGACGACGGCTCCGTCATGAGTTTCGTGGACGTGAAGGTTTACGGGCCCGACGACGAGAAGAACTTCGCGCAGGCCGGACGCACCAACGAAGCCGGTTATTTCGCCTTCATCCCCGTCACCGACGGCAAGTATCTCGTGGTCGCCGACGACGGCAGATCGGAAGA
>JAITKT010000169.1 GCA_031278225.1 Deltaproteobacteria bacterium | reverse complement strand
AAAAAAACAAAGGGGGCAAAGCGGGGGAAAAGCGAGGGTTCGCGAAGCCGCGAAGAAAGCCCCGGGGAAAAAGGGTTCGCGATTGTCCGGGTCACAAAGGGAATCTCTTTTTTTCGTTTCGGGGTTTTTTGGAAAATTCGAAGCCGGAAACACCCGGGGCACCCGGGGAATTTTGCTTATATCGCGAAACATGGAAATAAAATATCTTCTCTTGGCTGATTTGCGAGGGGAAACTCCTTCCGTTCGGGAAACTTTCCGGAGTCAAAAATTCTCGGGACGAACGGGGCGATTTTGTTGTTGACAAAAGCGCTTTGATTCTGTAAAAAGTCATGAAAAGCCGAAGCCGGCCCCCGGGGCCGCGTTCGGCCGCTTCTTTCTTCTGTCCTTCATCGATTCCCGACCAAAACAAGCTTCCGCCCGGAATTCCACAGTTCCCCCGCCAAAAAACGAGACCGACGGGACCGGCTTTCGCGGGACCGGCTTTCGCGAGACCGGCTCTCGCGAGGACCGCGGGAGTTTTCTTTCGGTCCGGAACGCCCGGCCATAATCACTTCATCTTGTGGCGCGCGAACGTCTCCACACAAAAAAAAGTACCCACCTAAAATGAAATCCGTTTCCGCGAACGCGTCTTTCCCTCCTTTTTTCAAACTCGCGACGGTCTTTTTTTCGATTCTCGCCTTTTTCGCCATCGCGAACGCTTCCCCGGCCCGCGCCGAGGGCTTCGCGATCTACGATTACGGCGCGAGGGGCTCCGCTTTGGGCGGGGCGGCCCTGGCGAGGAAGCCCGACGTTTCCACCGTCGCCCACAACGCGGCGCAGCTGACGAGACTCCAGGGGATCGGGGTCGGGGCCGGGCTCACCTTCATAGCGACCAACATGACCGTGAACCACCGGGACGGGGCCGCGTCCGGGAGCACCGACGCGAAACGCGGGGCCTTCTTCATTCCCCACGCCTATCTCACGGGGCAAATAACCCCGAGGTTGTTTTTCGGGGTGGGCGAGTTCAGCCGTTTCGGGCTCGGAAACGAGTATCCCGCCGACTGGCCCGGGCGCTTCAACGTGGTGAGCACCTCTCTCGCGACCTTCTCGTTGAATCCCGCGATCGCCTGGAAGGCCACGGACAAACTTTCCCTGGGAGGGGGCCTGGAGCTCCTGTACGCGTCTTTGGACTTTTCGGCCCGCACCCTTTTTCCCGTTGAGGGGGTCGAGATCGGGGAGGTCCAGGCGAATTTGGAAAAAATCGACGACGTCGGGCTCGGTTTCAACCTGGCCCTTCATTACCGGCACAGCGACGAGTGGGCCTTCGGGATCCAGTACCGGGCCCCGGTGAAGATCGAGGGAACGGGCGAGGCGGCTTTCGACTACGTCGGGCCCGCGAACGAGGTCCTCGAGGGGGCTTTCGCGACCGTCTTCCATGACGGGGAGGCCGGCGGAACCGTGACCCTGCCCGAGTCGGTCGCGGCGGGGGTGTCCTACTCACCCACCGAAAAAATGAGTTTCGAGCTCGGGGTGGTTTGGACCGGGTGGTCGCGTTACGACTCCCTGGACATAACCCTTCCTTCGCCCCTTCCCGTCATGGTGTCCCCCAAGGAATGGAAAGACTCCTGGAGGATCACCTCGGGGGCGGAATTCGCCCTGAAGGAAAATCTGGACCTGCGTCTGGGCTACAACTGGACCGAATCCCCCATGACCCGGACTTATCAGGACTATTCGGTTCCGACCGAAAACAGGCACACCTTCACCGCGGGACTCGGTTACCGGACGGACGACCTCTCCCTGGATTTCGCGTACGTGTGCGTTTACAGCAACGGCAGGAACTACGACGACAATCCTTACGCCGCGGGGGGAACCGGGACCGTCGACTCCGAGAGCGAATCGTCCTTCGCCCACGAGCTGGCCTTAACCGTCGCTTACCGCTTTTGAGCCCCAGGGCGGGGTTTCCCGTCCGTCCGCGCGGGACGGCGCCCGTCGAGCTTGTTTTTTTTCGCCGTTTCCCGGCCGGGAAGGGTGAAATTCCGATTGGTTCCCGAATCGGGGTCGCCGGGGCTCGCCCCCTGCCCCGGGAAGCCCGCGGACCCGCCTTTTTTTCGTGTTCCCCCGGGGCCTCTTCGGCGAACCGGCCTTTCGCGCCCGGGGCGGGCCTTTGATGCCCCCGAACGGCGCCGGAGGGTCGGGGGGCCGAAATTCGTTTTCGCGAAGTTTCATCGAATTTCGTCCCGTTTTCGTTTTCCCGGACGGTTTTTTTTCGTTTTTTGGCTTCGTCCGAAACCCGCCCCCTTTTCGCGGCTTTTCGGAGGTTTTGGTTCCGACCCCAGTTCGTTGGCGGGTCCTTTTTTCCGCCGGCCCGGAATTCGTTTTTTCGACCGCGCCCAATCGAGGGGGACCTTTCCCGCCGGATCCCGTCCGAACGTCCTTCGCGGGGATTTCGGGTTCCCCGCGGAGCCGGAAACCTTCGGGGAGTCTTCGGGGAGCCCTTGTCTCGTTTGAGTTTCGGGGACCCGCGTGGTAAATTTGAAATTGTCGCCAAGGGCTTTCGTCTTGGGGGAATCGCCGCGGGATTATGGATAACCGTTTGATTTTTCGGGTTATTTTATGCAAGCGTTAAAAGAGCAGGGCGTGGCTTTTTTCGGGGCGATGGTTTTCGTCGTCGTCATCAGCCTGATTTTTGCCCTGGTCCTGTATCTCCCCGTTTACCTCGTTTCCTTCGATCTGACCGTCGTCGCGATTTCGCTTCTGGTGGTCTGCGTTTTGACCTACGTCAACGTCAAGTGCCTGCTCCTGGCCGACAAGATCGGAACCCGGAGGCACGACTCCCGCTATTCCCGCTCGGGGATCCTCTACGCCCTTTCCTCCACCAACATTCTCATCTATCTCACGGTTCCGAGACATCTCTTAAACGGGGATTACGTCTATTTTTACTACGCGTTGGCGGCGAGCTTCGGGGCCCTCTTTTTCGTGTTCCTGAGCCTCGTCCTTCTCAAGGCCAACCGGAGATTTTTGCCGTTTTTCGTGTCGGGCTCGATTTTCGGCTGCTACTCCCTTCTTTCGGTCGCGACGGGCGATTTCACCAACTTCTTTTTGATCTATCTCCTCTCCCTGTGCTGTTGCATGATTTTCAACGAGTACAGGCAGGTGCTCCTTTACTTCTTCTTTTCCAACATCTTCATCTGCTCCTTCGTCCTCGCCATCCCCTCCGGCTTCGCGGAGTCCGTGGGAAGTTACCCGCTCCTCATGATGAGGTGGGGACTCTCGGTCTACTGCTCCATCCTTCTGGTTTTGCTTTCCAAGTTTTCCTCGGAAAGGAAGAGCCGCACCAATCTCGCCGAGGAGACCATGGTGGCCCTCATGGGCGCCACCCCCAACCTCATAGTCATAGTGGACGACCTGAACAGGGTCATGTACCTGAGCAAGCCCTTGGCCGACCTGGCCCACATCGAGGACCACGAGCTGAGCATGGGCCGCCCCATCATAGACCTTTTCCCCGAGATGGAGATGAAGCTTCTCATAAGCGACATAATCTCGGGGTCGGCTTTTTTCTACAACACCATAGAATTGAACCTCGAGGGGGAGAAGAGGCATTTCAAGATCATCTCCGACAAGCTGGAGGGGGAAGTCAAGGGACGCTTCATAGACATCATAGACGTCACCCAGATCATGGAGGCCAAGTTGGAGGCGGAGAAATCCAACGCGGCCAAAAGCATCTTTCTCGCCAAAATGTCCCACGAGATAAGAACCCCCATGAACGCCATCATAGGGATGACGGATCTCATTTTGAGGGAAAACATCCCCAATTCCGCGAGGCAGAGCGCCCTGGAGGTGAAGCGCGCGGGAAGAAACCTTTTGGCGATAATAAACGACATCCTGGACATCTCGAAGATCGAGTCGGGCAAGATGGTTTTGAACGAGATCGAATACGACCTCGGAACCCTCATCAAGGACTCGGTGGACATCACGAGGATCAGGGCCGCCAAGAAAAGGCTCCTCTACGACGTGAGGGTGCGGCCGGACATCCCCTCGCTCCTGTTCGGGGACCCGGTCAGGATCCGCCAGATACTCATAAACATCATCAACAACGCCATAAAATACACCGAAAAGGGACACGTCCAGGTGATCATCGGCTGCCAAAAGGCGGACGAGGAGAGCGTCTTTCTCCACTTCAAGGTCTCGGACACCGGGATCGGCATAAAAAACGAGGACCTGAAGCTCCTTTTCAACGAATTCACCCAGCTTGACCAATCCAAACACAAGGGGATCGAGGGGACGGGTTTGGGCCTCACCATCGCCAAGAACCTGGCCCTGTCCATGGGCGGAAACATCAGCGTCACGACGGCCTACGGCGAGGGGAGCACCTTCAAGACCCACATCCGCCAAAGGGTCATCGGCCGGGAACCCTTGGCGACCGTCGTTTCCCCGGAAACCAAAAAGGTTCTGGTCTTCGAAAACCGGCTCATCTACTCCGATTCCCTCATGGAGGCCCTTTCGGACCTGGGGGTGAACGCGGCTCTCGCGACGGACAGGAAGGAATTCGAGGCCCTCGCGATGTCGGGGAACTTCGATTTCATGTTCGTCAAAAGGACCTTCGCGGAGTTCGCCATCCCCTTGGCCCGGGAAGCGGCCCCGACCGTCGAGGCGATCATCCTGGACGATCCGGACAAGAACGCCCCGATGGAGGGAAAGTCCCTGGTCATGCCGGTGCTCCCCTCTTCCCTCGCGAGCGTTTTGAACAAGACCGATCAGGATGAACTCTACGACGTCGACGAACAGGTGGTCGTCACCTTCACGGCCCCCGAGTCCTCCATCCTCGTGGTCGACGACATCACCACCAACCTCCTGGTGGTCGAGGGCCTTTTGGAACCCTACAAATGCCAG
>JAITKT010000134.1 GCA_031278225.1 Deltaproteobacteria bacterium | reverse complement strand
ATCGCGGGGGGGCGGCGGGGCTGTTTGGGCGACATTACAGGGACCCCCACCGGCGTCCTTCGCAATCAGAAACGACCGGGTCCGAAAACGGGTGACGTTTACGGGCTCACCAGTTGCGGGGAACGTAATCGAAGTCCCAGGTGACCTGGAGGGGCTCCTTCCAGAAGCGGCCCGTGACGCCCGTCTCCTTGTCCACGTGGAGCAGGTAGTCCTGCTTCGCGGGGCTTTCGATGATGAAGGTGATGGTGTATTCGCCCGCGCCGTCCAACTTCACGTTGTTTCCGTAGTGGGGTCCGTCGGAAGCGCTCATTGGCATGAAGACGCCCTCGATGAGCTTCCCGCCCTTCTTCTGGGCCTTGTAGCGGACCGTCAGGTTGGGCACGAAATCGCCGGCCCCGTAACCGAGCTCGTTGTTCTCGGCGGCGCTGATGTCGGCCTCCAGATGGATGTCGGCCTGGGACTTGGCGAGTCCGCCCTCGCCCAGGGGCTCCATGTCGACGGGCTGGAAGTAAACCCCCGCCACGTGGAGGGGACCGACTTCCTGGTCGTCGCCGATGGGATATTCCTGGAAACCGGCCGTGGCCGCTCCCGGCGCCTGGGCCGCCAGGGGAAGCGCGAAACCGACGCAAACGAGGAAGGCCAGGGCCGCCAAGAGGGGCAACAAATTCTTTTTCGACATAAAATTCCTCCGAAAATTTTTTGTGACGCGTTTGGTGATTGCCCGCGGGCATCCGCGGGGATTATTTCGAAATCGAAACGAAATCCGTTTCGAAAGCGGAAAAGCGGCAAAAAGGGAAAAAGAGAAACGGGGAATTCCCTCGGGGATTCCGCGGGTCCCGGGGCGTCGCCCCGGGGCCCGCGGAAAAGGAGATCCCGGGACCCGCGGAAAAGGAGAGCCTCGGGGATTCAGGCCCCGACCGGGGTGTCGGAAACCGTCGGCGTACCCGTGCCCTTGGGGGTGCGGGCCCGGATCCAGAGGATGCTCAAAACGGCCAAAAGAAAAACGACGAACTGGGGAATCAGGGTCTCCCAATAGGGGTAGATGCCCAGGATGTCGATAATCGGGAGCTCGATGAAGAAGGGCGTGGCCCCGAAGACGTCCGCCTCCTGGAGTTCGGCGATGCCGCCCCCGGCGAAGGAGATGGCCATCACGAACATCAGAATGCTCGTCACGACGAAGAAGGGCTTCAGGGGGATGACCATGGTGCCCACGCGGATTACCGCGAAGATGATGGCGAGCCCCACGCATCCCACCCCGAACCCGAGCCAGATCATGGTCGAGTCGGCCCCGGCCTGGGCGAAGATGCTCTTGAAGAAGAGGATGGTTTCGGCCCCCTCCCTGAAGACGGCCAAAAAGGCCGCGGCCCCCAGGGCGAAGGCGCTCCCCGTGGTGGCGGCGGCCTCGACCTTGCTTTGGATGTACTTCTTCCAGGCCTCGGCCTCGGCCTTGGCGAACATCCAGTTGCTGACCCCGAAGAGAACCACCGTGGCCAGGAGCATGGTGATCCCCTCGAGGATCTCCTGCTTCTGGAGGTTCATGGAGAAGATCGCGTCCAGGGCCAGGGCGGCCGCGAAACTGAAGACCACGGCGCCAATCGCGCTGTTGTACACGACCTTGACCTTGGACTTGTGACCGGACCTCCTGAGGTAGGCGGCCATGGCGGCTATGACGAGAATGGCCTCGACGCCTTCCCGGAGGATTGTCCCCAGGGCCATGAGGAAGCTCGAGAGGCCTCTCGAGCCCTGGTCCCCGGAGGCATCCGCCGCGGCGGAGGCGCCATCGGTCCCGGCCGAGGAGGCGGCGGCGCCCCCGGTCCCGGTCGCGGAGGCCGTTATCCCGAACTTGAGGTCAAGGGCCTCCCCGTCCTCGAGGAGCCAGGTTATGAGGGTGTCGATGTCCTTTTTGATGACGGCGGGGTCCTTTCCCGCCTTGAGGCCGGTCTTGATGGTCGCGAACTTGAACTCCACGGTCTTGGCCCTCTTGCCCGAGACGGAGTTCATGACCATGCGCTCGAAACCCTCTTTTTCGTAAAAATCGAAGTACGCGACGTTCACGAAATCCCTCGCCTCTTCCCAGTTCCCGCCGATCGCGTAACTGTCGTAAGCCTTGTTCAGGGGATCGACCATGGCGGCGGCGACCTCCGACCAACTCGAGTATTGGCTCTGGGCGAAAGCCCCGGAAACCGGCGTCGTCAAGAGAAAGGCGGCGACGAGGCCCAAAATCGTTTTTTTCATGATGGGGATCCCCTCCGGTCGGCGAAAATCATAAAACGCGATGACCGCCCCGCCGGGGCGTCTTCCGGGCGTCGTCCCGGCGGAAACGGCGCGACGAAAAAAGAGTCGAAACGAAGAAAAATTCGAAAAGCGTCCCCCCTCCCCCGGGGACCGATTCGACGGGGGGAACGGGGGCACGGGGGGGAAAACGAGTCCCCCGGGGAAAACGAAAGTCGCCCGAACGGCCCCGAAAAAACCTCGCGGAGCGGGGGGGCCCCGGGCGGGGGGATCTATTTCCCCAGCATCATCAGGGCCACGGGCCTCTCGAGGTCGTCCTCCAGTTTGAGGCCCTTTTTTATCTCCGGAATCCTCATGGAGTGACTGTAACGGGCCCCCAGCCTCAGGGCCGCGGCCGCGAGGTAAACGTTCTGGGTCATGGCCCCGGTCAGGACGTCCGCGAACTCGGTCGCCGCGTCCTTGTTCGAGAGTTTGGCGAGCCCGACCGGATCGGCCACGAATATCAGTATGTGGGAGGCCTTTTTCACGAAAGCCTGGGAGGCGATGCCGGCTTTCACGTTCTCCCCGCTTATTTCAATCAGCCTGTGGGCCCGGTGGTCGTAGAGATGCACCCCTTCGGCGCTCGCGACGTAGATCTTCACGTAGGGGGGGAGTCCCTCGGCCATGGGAACCGTCCAACCCGTCTCTCCCCTGTTGAGACCGGAAGCCGCCCACAGGACGGTGGAAAGCTCGGGGAGCCCCACCTCGGCGACGGAGAAGTCTCCCCCGTGGGCGGAGGACCTCTTTTTCAAAGCCTCGAAGAGGCCCATGCCCCCCTCGGTCGCGGGGGGAGGGAGCTCGATGTCGGCCGAGAGGCGGCCGGAGACGAAGACGAGCGCCATGGCCAAAACCGACGCGGAAAACAAAAGACGAAACGGGGTCTCGCGGGATGAGTCTGACATTTCGCACCTGCCTGCGTTTCCCGAACGGGGTGCCCGAAAGCGCGTCCGGCGGGGTCGGGGCCTTCCCCGGCCCGCGGGCGGGCGTCTTCCGGGACAAAACGGAAGCGGGGCGCCCCGGGCTCAATCGAAGGTCGCCGCCCGGGGGAAAGCGTTTCGCGAAACGGCGAACGAGTCCGGTTCACGATGATTCGTAATGTTATTGAGAATTAATCGCGGGAGACGGTCATGATATTGAGTCTTATTTTCAATAATCTCATGCCGGGCTTTTATATCACTCTCCCGAAAGCTTTGTCAACTCCCGATTTTTGGATCCCCGGGGCCATTCCCGTCAATAAATGGACCAAAACGAAAAACCCGCGAAAGGACGGGCTTTTTCGGTCCGAAAAGCATGCGAAAATTTTTGAAAACCGAAAAAAAAAGACGCCGGGGCGGTCCGCGGGCCCCTTCCGGGGAAGGCCGCCGGGGGAAAAAACGATGGGCTTCGACGGGGGGGAAGAGAAGGAAAAAAGCGGGGACGGGAGGTAAGGAAAAGGGGGATGGCGAAAGGGGAAAACGGGACCCGAAACGGACGGGAGAGCGCCCCGGGAAAAAAGGGAAGAAAAACCAAAAAAAAAAAAAACGGGAACCGGAAAAAGGAATCCCAAAGAACGCGAAAGACAAAGGGAGTGAAAACGTGAACCCGGGGAAAACCCGGGCGCGCTTCCCCGGGGCGGGACTCCGTCAATAAACCGCGAAGGGATTCGCTAGGGCGAGGAGATTCACGAGGGCCGTGACCAGCCAGAGCCTGGTCGAGGCGGCGATGTCCTTGGTCGCGAGCTTCAGGGGGTTGGGGGAAAGGCTTTTCGCGGCGTCCAGGACGAGGTGCGTCATGACCCCCAGGGCGGCGAGGGTCCAGACGGCGAAGACGGTTTTCCGGCCCAGGCCCGACACCGCGATGGCCCAGACGCCGGCGTAGAGGAAAGGCACCGCGAGGGAGTGAAAAAGACCCCTGTGGACGGTGTGTTTCCTCAAAAACCGGACGACCAGGGTGTTGAAGAGCAAAAAGGCCCCGAAGGCGAGGAGCCAGGCGTTCAAGGGGTCCGGGGGCCCAATCGGAAAAGGGCCCCCGGACTCCGCCAACCCGTAGACCGCCCCCGCCGCCCCGAAACCGGCCGCGAGACCGGAAAGCCTCAGGGGATGACTTTGGTCCGAGTCCAGGTCCGGCAGGAGGCCCCCCGAGACCCCGGCCAAAAAGGCCAGGGTGGAGGCGGTGTTCCCCAGACCGAGGGTGGCGTCGATGGCCGCGACCGTCACGGCGGAAGTGACGGCGCTCGCACCGAGGTGAAAAAGGAAATTTGGCAAAGCCGACTCCCTTTGTTAGAATGAAAAGGCCCCGGGGCTCTTTTCCCCGAAAGCCCGCCCCGGCCGCTCCCGCGGCCGGGGCGAAAAAGCGCGGGCGGGAAAGACGGGAAAAAGCTCGCGAGACGGGACAAAACGCGAACGGAGACAAAGAAACGAAGTTTCTTCCGATTTGTGTCATCATAACGCGAAAACGCTTAATTTTACCACAAATAACCATAAAACCGCCGGACAAACGCGGTCAAAACGTCGGAAAGCGTCGGAAAATTCGAAAAGACCAAGGGGATCCCGGAAAACCCCCCGAAAACCCCCCGTGTTTTTTTTTCCGACGGTCGACGCGCCCCCTCCCCTCTCGCGGGGGAGCGGGCCCGGGTCCGGGAGTTTGGCGCTCGGCATGGAAGACACCGAAAACAAGGACCTCTCCGAAATCGACGAAAAGGCCGAAAGCGGCGACCCCGGGGCTCAATACGCCCTGGCCTTCAGAACCCTGAACGAGGGGGACTCCCGAAAGAGCCGCGAAAAAGCCTTCGACCTGGCCCTGAAGTCCGCGAATCAGGGCCTCAGGGAGGCCCAGTCTCTCGTGGGCTCGCTCTACTTCAGGGGGGTGGGCGTGAGGCAGGACTTCCCCGAGGCCGTCCGCTGGTACCTGTCCGCCGCCCTCCAGGGGGACAGGGAATCCTCCTTCAACCTGGGTCTCATGTATCACTCCGGGCTCGGGGTCCTGAAAAACCGGAAAATGGCCCTCGAATGGCTGGAGAAGTCCCTCTCCCGGGGAAAATCCAAGGGCTTTCTGAACCTCCTGACGGTTTTCGAAAACGACCAAGGGGTGGAAATTTCCCTCCCGGAAGCCAGAAAGAGACTCCTCTCGGACGCCGGGGACGGGGATCCGGTCGCGCAGCACGACCTGGGAGTCATGTGCCTCCTGGGTCAAGGAGGCCCGGAAGACCCGACCGAGGCGGAATTCTGGTTCCGGAAGGCCGCCGACCAAGGCCACCGGGACTCCGAACTGAATCTCCTTCACCTCGCCCTTCGAAAAAAAACGGAGGCCCGGCCCGAAAAGACGGAATGACGCGGCCCGCGGGCCCTCTTGGTTCGGAAACCGCCCCGCTTCCCCGTCGCTTGAGACGGCTCGACGGGAAAACCTCCGGCCGGCACCTTCGGGGACGGGTTTTCTTGTCAAATCCCGGGTCGGGCGGGCCTCGCCCCCAAGCTCAAAAGAAACCCTTCACTCTCGGTTCGGATGACACTAGCATGGTCTGAGCGGAGAAATCGTTTTGTTCGGGAAATCCGGTCCCGGGAACCCTTTTTCGCTTGGATTTCCTTTGACGTCATCGTCCGGACGGCTCGAGACGCGCCGAAGGGCCCCGAACCGATTCGTTTTTTCGAGACGCTTCGGGGAAAAACCCGCTCCCCGACCGTCACTCCGTTCCGCGCGTCGGTCCCCCGTCGGGCGGGGTCCGTCCCCCGATTTTGACCGACCGACGCGTTCCTTTTTCCGAATCGTTTTCGCTTCGCCGCGAAAAGAAAGCGGATGGCCCGTAAATGCCCGGTGAAGTAATTCGTCCCATAGTTCATAGGCATGATTACTTAGCCAAAGTCATATTTATCTTTCACGCCGCGATAAGACCTTGTTTGAAATTGGTTTGCTCCCGGAAGACCGCGCATGGGCCAACTTTATCGCGGAGGCAGTCCTTGGAAGCGAATGCCCCGCATCTTGCGAGCCGTATTCTTTCTTTCGTTTGGACATGGTTTTTAAGCTGAAACCCGATTCAAATTTCGAATCGTCGCCGAATTTCGACCCGACGGCCACCTGTATTTTGTCAATCGAAATGGATGAGAAAGGTCTGTCGGCTAACCATACGAAATACGTTTTATATCCGGACGTTCTCGTAAACACGCACGGCTTGAAAACGTCAAAGAAACTTTATTTGCTTTTTTGTGCGATATTCGGAACGGGCGTGAATCCGACGGAACAAGAGGAACAATTACCTTTGCGATTGTCCTCCGACATGATTGAAATAAAATTCATTTATCTCAGCAAAATGGACGCGGACGAGGTTTTCAATTCATTCAAAAACAAACTCGAAAGCAAGCAACTGCCGTCCCTTTATGAATTTTACCAATTCATGAACCTTCCGGAATTAATAGACCGGAGCGAGAAGAAGAAAAAATCCTCTTCCGCGGACGAAAAGACAAAAAATTTCTTCTCCGATCCCGCGTTTGATTATATGTTGGTATGCCAAGCTCTCATGGACACCCACAAAGACATCGACACTGACATGTTTAAAGATTTTAGTGTGCTGCTGTTCAACCTGTATAACATCAAATTCTCCGAGGATCGGAAAAAAATTGTTACGAAGGAGGGATCGCCCATGAAAGAGTCTTTGGTCGAGCTCGTTATCGATAAGTATAAATATATAAATATGTACACAGACGCCGAGAAAACCGCGCAAGAGGAGCGCGCAAAGGCCGAGAAAGCCATAGAGGAGCGCGCGCGGGCCGAGAAAGCCTTACGAGAGGAGCGCGCGCGGGCCGAGAAAGCCTTGGAAGAAATTGCCCTGCGGATGATAAACAGTGGCATGCCGCGGGATGAAATCCTCAGAGTTTTGAACATAACCGACGCCAAACTGAAGAGCTTCGAAAATCAGGGGCAATAATCGGCGAGAACCCCTTCGCCCGCCGAAAGGAGCCGATTCGCTTCGATAACCTCAGGAAACGCGAGACTCTTCGGAAAATCCGATTACCGACGCAAACCGCTCGCCGTCGGAGGGAGAGAGGTTTTTGTCTTAAATTCCCGGTCGGATATTTCAACGGACGGTCGTCTGTCGGCCGGGTACCGTAAGCGGCGGCTCCGATTTTCCGGTCTCGCGAGAATGACATGAAATAATTTCCGCCGCGCGGTCGACGCGTCCGAAACTTACGTTCGCGGGAACATGGCGTCGCGGTCGAAACCCGAATCCGCTCGCGAATGTCCCGAATCGCGATTCGTCGTCGTTTATCCATCGACCGTCGAAACGGAAATCAAACGCCGGCCGCTTTGGACTCGCGGACGGTTTTCATTCCGAGAGTCAATTTTTGGCCGGCGACGGGTAAAATCGAAAAAAAACGCGGGGTCCGTTCAAAACGGAGGCGGCGTTTCCCTTCCCCCCTCCGGACTCGCGGGAAACCCGCGGAAAATCCGACGCGCCGGGGCCGCCGGAAGACGCGCGGAAAACAGGGCCTCAAACAGCGCTTCCGACGCCAACCGCGAGGCATTCCCCGCCGAGCCGTCTCCCGCGGGCGAAATCCCCGGGGGCCTTGTCCGATCCGGCGCCGTTTGGAATTCCCTCTCTCTTGACGGGCAAGGTCGCGCGACGGGCCCGAGCCTCGTCGAAGCCGGGCTCGGCGACGTTTCCTTAAGTCTTTGCTTCGAACTTTGCCTCGAACGCCCCCGCCTTGACCTCATCCGCCGCGACACCCTCGTCGAGCCGCGCCGCTTCCAATGTCCCGTCAAGGCCATCGGGACGGCGAACCTTGTCCGTCGGACCGAATCGGTCGCGTCCTCATGACGCCCCGACCCGTCGCCCCCGGCGCGAGGGGGGGGGCGTTTCCCCTTTGGTTTTGACGCCACCGGCTTTGTCGGGCATTTTAAGCTCCGACGGTCAATTTCTCCGGAGCGTTTCCCCCCGTTCGTCTTCCCGCTCCCTTTTCTCCGACCCCAAACGTCCCGCGTCGCGGCGATGACTTCGAATCCCCCGGGCCCGCGTTGGCCCGCGGGACCTTCCGACTCACACCGCCCGGACTTCCCCGGGACGCGCGGCCCGTCACCCCGGGCACCTTGACGTCCAATGTCCGCCGCGGGCCGGGACGGCGCATGCCGGACCGAAGCCGGTTCGTCTTCCCGGGGAGCCTCGGGTCGCGTCCCGCCGCTCCCGAAATCGCCTCGCGGCGCCGCGAACGCGTTCGGGCGAAAATCCGTCCCCGCGCCCGGAACCCGGGGCTTTGACCGACCCCGCCGCCCCCGGGTACGCGCCGGGCCCGCGAGAAGCACTCGACGAACGGCCTAAGCGTCAGCCCGAAGAACGCCCGCCGTCTCCGAAGGGTCGGGGCTTCCGCCCCCGCCCGCCCGCGCGGGCGCGACCGGAACGCGACCGGAGCGCGACGGCGCCCGACCGGCCGGAAACGGAAGCGCGACACCCGGGCTCCCGCGACGGCGGATCCGAAAACGCGCGGGTCGCCGCCGAAAGAGCCGTCGGCGCCAACCCGTTCGAACCGGAACAATCCCCCCGGCGCGAGTTTTCCCCCGTCTTTCGGGAGAGCGCGACTTTCCTTTTCCCCGTGACCGGCCCGCGGGCACCGGACGCCACCGAAACCCGACCGCTTCGGGGAAGACCCCCGAACGAGGCGGTTCGGGCTCCGCATGGCGAAGATCCCGCTCTCCCCGTCCGAGGAACCCCGCGCCCCGGGGAATGTCCGCGGGGTTCCGACCTCCCTCGGGAAACCCGGTCCGGCGCCGCGGATCCGGCTTTCCCGCCCCCGCGCCGGAAAAACCCGGACGGGAAGCACGGCGCGGTTGCCCGGATTGTCGACGACTTGACGCGGAAGCCGGGACGGGCAAGATCGCGGAGGTTTTTCGGCGAACCGAGGCTCGGTCCCGGTCGAAGGGACCTCCGGGCGGCTCGGGTTCTTGAGCGGACCGAGACCGAAACCCGGCCCCCGCGCCGGAACCCGGAAAAGGGAGCGTTCGGAAAACGGGTGGCGCGGTTCGGATAGCCCGGTTCGCGGGA
>JAITKT010000055.1 GCA_031278225.1 Deltaproteobacteria bacterium | reverse complement strand
GTCGCGGAAAACCAGCGGTTGCGTTTGTTTTCAAACGCGGTCGCTTCCCCTCCGCGACCGTCGAACCGGCGGTGACGAACGATCTCTTCGGAAACTTCCCGTTACCCCTGAATCCGGAGCGTTGCGCGCGGAAAAGCCGATTCTCGTCGGGAACGGCCTCGGACTCCGATTTCGTCGCGGCCCCAAGTGAAATCGACGGCCGAGGGCATGTTCGGGCTTTCGCCGGTTCCCGGGACAAAAATGAGACGGCGGATGGGATAATCGCCCAATGTCCGGGCGAAAAGAAACGACAACTGACATCATGGGGTGATTGGGCGGGGAGCGCGCGGAAGACAAGGCGGAAGGCGGGACGTATCGGGAGGGGTAAGCGGGAAAAGTCGGCCGGCGGGATTCGGAGCCATCGCCGCGACGAGGGACGTTTCGGGCGGGGGAAGGTTCTCGCGGCAAAATCGGGTCGCCGGAGGGGGAGGGAAGACGAACGGGTTGAAGCCCGGCCGGGCGAAAAGGTCCGTCGCGGCTCGAAAAGCCCCGCGAAGCCGCGGGCGTCGAAAGCGACGCGGAAGTGCGGGACCGTCCCTCCCGACGCCCGCTCCGCCAGCGCGGGTCGACGGCGTCATGCCCTGACGGGGGGAGGGGCTTTGGCGGGTGGCGGAGCGGCGGTCCCTTCCGGTCGGTAGTCGAAGCGCGCGACCCGGGACAACGGGGGATGACCCGAACCGTCTTTGTTTCAAAGCGGGACCCGGTTTTCGCGAGGGTCCGGGATTGGCGGGGCGCGACCGCGCGAGGACACCGTTCGGAAGAAAAGGAACGCTCGCGGCGTCGTCGGGCCGGGAGGGTGCCCGATTGGGGAGCGGGTTTCCGACTCCTCAATCGGGCGTTCCCGGGTCCGCCGCGTCGCTCTTTGCGGGGGAACCCGAAAGGGCGTTTCCTGTTTTTAACCGGCGGCGTCGGTTTCCGTCCGGTTTCCCGGAGATTCCCGTTCGTCCAAAGCGTACGCCGGAACCGTGTGTCCCGCGATGTAGGGCATCCTCTGGTACTTTTCCAGCCAGGTTCTGAAGACCTCTTCCGGATTCAAGTCGGGAAGCTCGTCGGGGTAGAGGAACTTGGCAATGTACATGGTTCCCACGAGTTTTCCCGCGGCTCCCTGGGAGTAGTGGGAGAGAAGGAGGATCCTGTCGTTTTTGACGGCGGAGATTTCGTCCCAACCGGGTCTCGAGACCACGTCGTTTTTTCTTCTCGCGAATTCCTCCGGGGTGGGGGGCACGTAACGTCCGTTCACGTTGCTGGTTCCCACCCTGACGATGTACTCCGGGTTTCTCGTGATGACGGTTTCGGGGTCAATTTCCACGTTTATGGCGTCGTCGTAAAGATTTTGGGCCCCGGAGTAGACCACCATGTTGTGGAAATAGTCCCCCGGGATGGTGGTGTTTCCGATGCGTTTGTACTCGTAGTAGAGGGTTTTCTTGGGGACGTCCTTGAGTTGGTCGCGGATGTAGGCCAGTTTCCCCTCGAAATAATCGATGAGCTCCCGCGCCTCGTCTTCCTTGCCGAAAAGTTGTCCGGCGATGGTCCAGTTTCGTTTGAATTCGCCGGTGTAATAGGCGTTCAAGACCACCACCTTTATCCCGAAGGGACCGAGTTTCTTTTCGGCGTCCTCCCAGGAACCGTTGCCCGTGATGATCAAGGCGTCCGGCTCCAGCTCTATGATTTTTTCGTAGTTGAGCTCGGTGGAGCTCTGGCCTATCACGGTGTCCTCGGTGAAGAAGTTCCCGTAGGCGTCCAGATCGCTGTAGGTGATGTAGTCCACTCCCACTATGGCGTCGATGGCTCCGATGGCGTTCACGAGCTCGAGGTTGTAGCCGTTGGCTATGACCGCCCTCTTTATGGGGTCGGGGAGGGTAACCTCCCTGCCGATGCTGTCCACCACCACATGGGTCTTTCTTTGGGTTTCGGCGGGAGCCGCGTCGGAACCGGCGGCGGGAGCGACCGTCCCGGACGACGGCGAGGAGATCGTTTCCGTCGCGGTGGCGGAGGACTCGGAAGAGGCGGCGGGGTTCGCGGCCCGATCGGAGGGGGAACCGTTTTGGCAGGCGGCGACGAAAACCATTGCCGTCAGAATGGCGAAAAGTCTTTTCATTTTTGACACCCGATAGATTGTCGTTCGCTTGAGCGGGTTTTTTCGAGGGGCGAAACGCCTCCCGATAATATCAATGGCCTTTTTCCCAAGAAGGTTCGGGAAGGCCTTGGGGGTTTTTGATTGTCCCGGCCGGTTCGCGGGAATTCGGGGGGGTATTTTCCGCGGATCGCCGCGAAGATCGTTTTCGCGGCCGCCGGAGATCCTTTTTCGGGAACTATTTCAAGAGCCTCACGTGCTTGTCGCCGTCCTCCAGGGTGACTCGGGTTTTGACGCCGTAAATCGCTGCGATGTTTTCCTCCGTCAGGACGTCCCGGGGGTTTCCCCGGGCGAAGACTTCCCTGTTTTTGAGCATCAGGAGCTTGTCGCAAAACATGGAGGCGAGATTCAGGTCGTGCATGGTCATTATTATGGAGTAATTCTCGTTTTTCGCCATGTCGGCGATGGTGTTCAAAATGAAGAGCTGGTTTTTCAGATCCAGGCTTCCGGTCGGTTCGTCGAGGATGATGATCCTCGGCTGCTGGGCCATGGCCCGGGCTATGAGGACCAATTGCCTTTCCCCTCCGCTTATTTCTTTCATGTTGCGGAAGGCGAAGTCCGCGAGATTGGTCTTTTCGATGACGGCGAAAACGATGTCTTTGTCTTTTTTGGTGTACTTGCGTCCCGAGTGGGGGACTCTTCCCATCATGACGCAGTCCACGACTTTCACGGGAAAAAAGCTCGTCGCGTACTGGGGGACGTAGGCCATCAGCTTCGCGCTCTCCCTCACGGTGACCTTCAACATGTCCAAGCCGTCGAAGGTTATCTGACCGCTTTGGGGGACGAGGAGTTTGTTTATGGTTTTCAGGAGGGTGGTTTTACCGGTGCCGTTCGGTCCCACGATGCCCAAAATCTCCCCCCGTTCGAGTTCGAAGGAAACGTCCGAGAGCACGGGACGATCCTTTTTGTAGCGGAAACAGACGTTTTTTATCTCCAGCATCAGTTCACGCTCTCTTTTCCGGCGGACAAAATCAGGTGCACGAACAGGGGAACCCCCAGGAAGGAAACCACTATCCCCACGGGGATGTTCACGGGATACAGGGCGAAACGCCCGAGGGTGTCGGCGCATAGGAGGAGAATCGAGCCCAGGAGCCCGGAGAAGGGGATGAAGTACTTGTGTTCGTTTCCTATTATGATTCTCGCCATGTGCGGGGATATGAGACCCACGAAACCGATGACCCCGGTGAAGCTGATGATGGTGGCCGTTATGAGGACCGCCAAAAAGCCGCTGACCGTGCGGATGGTTTCGGGGTTGATGCCCAGGCTCTTGGCCGTTTCGTCGTCGTTCATGGCGATGACGTCCAACTTCAGGGCGTATCGGCTCATGAAAACCAGGGACGCGAAGACCACGAGCCCGCAGAAGAT
>JAITKT010000053.1 GCA_031278225.1 Deltaproteobacteria bacterium | reverse complement strand
CGGCCCTGATGGACAAACTCGTCCCCGGACCCGCGAAGATAAGACTCCTCGCCCACGACTGGGGCGGTCCCGCGGCCCTGGGCTGGGCCGTCCGCAATCCCGAAAGGACGGCCTCCGCGATCCTCATGAATACGGGGACCAGATTTCCCCCCGGCTACGAGATGCCGAAGCGGCTCTCCTTCTTCAAAACTTTCCCGACCCTCGGGGGTTTTTTCGCGAAAACCTTGGGTCTCTTCAACGAGGGTTTTCTCTTGCAATGCTCCCTCAGGCCCTTGTCCCCGACGGTTTTGGACGGCTTTCTCGCCCCCTACCGCTCCCGCTTTTTGAGGGAGTCCGTGGCCTCCTTCGTGAGGGACATCCCCCTTTCCCCCAAACACCCCTCTTTCGGGACCCTCTCCTCCCTGGACAAGGCCCTCCCGAACCTGAGCCGCAAACCCGTTCTTCTCCTGTGGGGCTTGGCGGACGCCGTCTTCAACGGCCGCTTCCTCCATGACTTGAAGAAACGCCTCCCGGGGGCGAAAATAACCGCGCTCCCCGATTCCGGACACCTTCCCCTGGAGGACGAGCCCGCCAAGGTTTTGAAAGAGCTCAAAAACTTTTGGACCCGGAACCCGCGGGCGTCTTGAAGAATCCCGTCCGCCCGAAGAGCGGGCGGGATCTCCTTGGGCCGGCGGAAGAGCCCGCCCGGAACCGCCCGAGACGCGGCCGAAGGCCGCGGGCGAAAATCCGCGGGAGCGCCGCGGGGCCGCGGCCGGAACGTCCGCGAATCCCCTGACCCTTTAAACCCCTTAACTCCCTTAACTCACTTAACTCCCTTAACCCTTTTGACCCTCGGCCGCGGAACCGCGCAATCCCGCTTCCCCGCCCCCAAGGCTTTCCCCCATGCCTCAGAGCACGACGGAACACGAAAAACCCGAAATCTTCAACATCGCTTCCCTGCTCACCGCCGCGGCCCTCGTCTCCCCCGACGCGCCGGCGGTGGTGTCGAGGAACGGTTCGGACGTCAGGGGACGTCACCTGATAACGTTCGGGGAACTGGACGAGGACTCCACCCTCCTCGCTTCGGGCTTCATAAACCTGGGGCTCGAGCCGGGAACCAGGGTGGCGGTTTTGACCGGTCCCGGACCCGACTTTCACATGGTGATCTACGCCCTCTTCAAGGCGGGACTGGTCCCGGTCGTGGTGGACCCGGGGATGGGGGTGAGGCGCTTCATGGAGTGCCTCTCCGAGGGAAAACCCGAGGCCCTCCTGGGGATACCCAAGGCCCAGCTCCTCTCCCTCCTCTTCCCGAACTATTTCAAGACCATGAAAAAGAGGATCACCCTGGGCCGCTCCTGGGGCTGGGGCAGGGCCACGGTTTCCAAGCTCCTGAACAACCCGGGGACCGCCCATCATCCGGTCGAAACCAGGGCGACCGACACCGCGGCCATCCTCTTCACCTCCGGCGCCACGGGACCGGCCAAGGGGGTCGTTTACACCCACAAGATGTTCGGGGCGCAGGTGGAACTCATCGGCAACAACTTCGACCTCGTGCCCCTGGAGAAAAACCTCATAACCTTCCCCCTCTTCGGCCTCTTCACCCCGGCCCTGAGGCTCACGGGGGTCATTCCGGAGATGGACCCGGTGAGGCCGGGGGCGGCCGATCCCAAAAAGATCATGACGACGATCCTGGAGGAGAACGTCAAGAGCCTCTTCGCCTCCCCCGCCCTTTTGAAAAGACTCGCCCTCCACGCCAAAAGCAACAAGCTCAGGATCAAGGGGGTCAAAACCATAATCTGCGCCGGGGCCCCCGTGCTGCCCCAGCTGGCCGCCGACGTGAAGGAGGTCCTCGAGGAGGGGGCCTCCCTCTACACCCCCTACGGGGCCTCGGAGGCCATGCCCCTCACGAAAATAGAGGCGAGGGAAATAGCCGAGGCCCGGGGCATGTCCGAGCAGGGTTTCGGGATGTGCGTCGGAAAGCCCGTCCCCGGGACCGAGGTCATGGTCATGGCCCTGACCGACAAACCCATGAAGAAACTCAAGGAGGAAGACCTGCTCCCCCAGGGGGAGATAGGGGAATTCATCGCCAGGGGACCCGTGGTCGCGGAAAGCTATTTCGAACTCCCGGAGGAAACCGCCGCGACCATGGTCCCGGGACCGGACGGCACCCCCTGGAGAAGGATGGGCGACACCGGCTGGAAGGACGTCTCCGGAAGGCTCTGGTTTTGCGGAAGAAAGAGCCAGAGGGTCGTGACCAAAACCTCCACCCTCTTCACCATCTCCTGCGAGGCCACCTTCAACAACCATCCCCTGGTCTCCCGCTCCGCCCTCGTGGGCGTGAAGGTCGGGGCGGACGTCACCCCGGTCATAATAGTGGAGCCCGCCCGGAAACTCCCCCCCGCCCGCTGGACCGCCCTGACCGAGGAACTCACCGCCATGGCCAAGGCCAACCCCAGAACCAGGGGCATCACGACCTTTCTGATGAAAATGGACTTTCCCATGGACATCCGCCACAACGCCAAGATAGGCAGGGAAAAACTGGCCGTCTGGGCCGAAAAGGAACTCGCCAAGGCGGCTCCCGCCTGAAACGACGGCGAAAAAGCGTAGCCTCCCCCGAAAAAACGGCGCCCGCGGGAAGGCCCCGGTCCGAACGGCAGGGAAGCCGAAAAGGCCGCCCGGGCCCGGACGCCCCGGGGCCGGAACGGGAAAAGGGTCCCCGGGACCCGGATTCGCGGCTTTTTTCCGATCCGTCCCGATTTTCTCCCTTTTTTCCCGTTTTTCCCCCTGTTTTCCTTTATTATTTTCAACGTTTCTTATCTCTTTCGAAGCATTTGTTTTGTTAGACGATTTGAA
>JAITKT010000031.1 GCA_031278225.1 Deltaproteobacteria bacterium | reverse complement strand
CCCGTGGGGCACAAATATCCCGGAAAGGCCCCCATCGAGCTCTCCGAGATCCACTCCCTCGTCAAAAGGTCGGGCGGGTGCAAACTGATCCTCGCCCACTTCGGGGGAGGACTCCCCTTCTTCGCGTCCCTCAAAAAAGAGATGCGGGAAAGTCTCGCGAACGTCCGTTTCGACACCGCGGCCATGCCCTTCATCTTCGACCCCGCGGCCCTGCGCCTCGGGGCGGATCTTTTGGGTCCGGAAAGCTTTCTTCACGGTTCCGACCATCCCCTGCTCGGAACCGCCCGCTACGAAAAGTATCTCGCCGCGGCCAAACTCACCCCCGAAGAGATCTCCCTCGTCATGGGGGAAAACGCGAAAAACTTCCTGGGTCTTTGAGGACGACACCCTCCAGGCTCCCGGGGACCCCTTCCGAAACGAGTCGAAAATGCCCAAGTCATCCAAAGCCCGCCCCAAGGTGACCGGACCGGACAAAACCCCGAAAACCCCCGGGTTCGGGGCGCCCGACTCCCCCGACTCCCCCGCGACGACCGGATCGGCCGGATCGGGCGGATTTTGGGATCCCGGGGAAGAAACGACCGAATCCGGGGAAACCTGGCTCCTCGCGACCGTCTCGGCGCCTCCCCTAACGTCCGAAGCCGTCTCCGGGGTCCTTTTCGAGGCCGGTTCCCGAAGCGTTTGGGAAGACCTTCCGGACAAACTCGGAAGGCCCGTCTTCAAGGGCGCTTTCTCCGAAGACGACGCCATGCGCCTCATGGCCGAACTCCCCCCGGCCCTCGAGGCCGTCCGGGACGCCTTTTCCCTTGACCCGGACGCCATCGACCTTTCCCTCGAACTCGTCCCTTTCGAGGATTACGTCCTCAAGGCCAGGGAATCCCTCGAAATAATCGTGGTCGACGAATCCCTCGTCGTTACCCCCAAAGACAAGTCCCCCTCCGAAATCGAAGACGCGCTTCGATCCCACCGCGGAAAAATACCCAAGAAGGATCCCCCCGCGAACGCGATCCCGCCCCGCGAAACCGACGCCCTGGTCCTGCGCCTCGACCCCGGAGCCGCCTTCGGGAGCGGCAGGCATCCCTCGACCTTCATGTGCCTGAAACTCCTCGCCCGCCTCAAGGCCCGGGGCTTCAATCCCAAAAGCGTCTTGGACGTCGGCTCCGGTTCCGGGATACTCTCCCTCGCCTCGGCCCTTTTGTTTCCCAAGGCCGAAATCCTCGGGATCGACAACGACCCCGACACCCTCGCCGTCGCCCGGGCCAATCTGGCCCCCAACGGCTTAAAAGAAGGAAAAGGCCTCTCCTTTTCCGGAGCCTCCCCGCGGGAACTCTCCCCTCCCCGGGATTTGATCCTCGCGAACCTCACCCTCAACCCCATTCTGGAGCTCTCCAAACCCATGGCCGCCCTCCTGGCCCCCCGGGGCTCCGTCCTAATCCTTTCGGGCATCCTGGACGAGCAGGCCCCCGAAACCCTCGAGGCCTTCCGGAAACTCGGACTCGCCCCCGAAACCCGCCTCGTTCTCGCGGAATGGTCGGCCCTGGAACTGGTCCCCGCAAAGGACGCGAACGCGACCCCCGAACTTCCCGAAAGGGAGATTCTCCCCGACCCGACCCTGGAAACCAAAATCCCCCGCTGAGGCCGGAAAGCCCGAAACGACCCGAAAGAAAGAAAGAAAGAAAGAAGAAGAAAAAGAAGAAGAAAAAGAAGAAAAAGAAGAAAAAGAAGAAGAAAAAGAAGAGGAAGAAAAAAACACGCGAAAAGAAACGAACCGACCGATTCCCGAACATGTCCCGGACATGACGGAGTCATGTCCGGGACATGTTCGACACAATACCCCCGCCCCGCCCCCGAAAGACCCGCCCGCCCGCCGGGACCCCGAGCGTATCATGAAATTGAGAAGACTCCTCTTCGACCCCTCCGAGCTCCCCGAGGGAGCCCCCGTCCCCAAAAAAGGCGACTTCCTCACCCTTTCGAGGGACGAGGCCATACACGGCGCGGTGGTTCTGCGTCTGAAAAGGGGCGACGTCGTTCTCCTCGCGTGCCGCCGCGGGACCGCGAAAGCCCTGGTCGCCGACGCTTCTTCCCGGCGGGAATCCCCTCGCCTCGAACTCCTCCTTCTCGAGAACTTCCGCGAGGACGACCAAAGCGTTCAAAAAGACCCCGGGGCGCGGGAGCGCCCCGGGGAAACCGAAACCCGACTCGCCAAAAGCCTTCCGGACCTTCCGGGCGTCCAGCCTCTCCCCGACGCCCCGAACCTCACCGCCATCCCCGACCCCTTCCCGACCATGGCCCTCTCCATCCTCCGAAGGCCGAGCGCCTTCGAGTTCGCGGTCGAAAAGTCCGTGGAACTCGGGGCCGCCCTCTTCGTCCCCATCGCCGCCTCCCGTTCCGTGACCGGGGTTCTCACCGCGAACAAGCTGGCGCGCCTTAAAAAAATCGCGGCGGAGGCCTTGAAACAGTCCGGAAGGAACCTTCCCATGCCCATTCTTCCCTCCGCGTCCCTTTCGGAATTCCTCGACGCGACGAGAAAGGAAAACCTTCCCGACCCCGCGGGGCGAACGCCCGGAATGAAAACCGACCTCCCGACCGGGACCGCCCCTCTCTTCCCCCGGGACGGAAAACCGCTCTTCGGGGTCCTTCTGGACCCTTCCGGGGAAAAACTCCCCGAACGCCTTCCCAAAGAAACGATCTTCCTCGCGGGACCGGAAGGGGGTTTCGACGAAAAAGAGAAAAAGCTCGCCGAAAAACACGGCTTCAAACCTTTCCGTCTGGGCCCGAAACTCCCGATTCTGAGAGCCGAGACGGCCGCCCTCGCGGCTCTCGCCCTTTACTCCCGGGACGTTTGAAGGGCCCGGGGAGCCCGGGGGCCCGGTCCCGTCAAAACCCCGAACCGGCCGCCGCCGTCCCGTGAGGGACGCGGCGAAAAACCAATCCCCCGTCTCCCAATTCCCCAATCCCGAATCCCGAATCCCGGATCCCCAATCCCGAATCCCCGACCTTCCCGAACGGCCGACCTTCGGAGGAAACGCGACAATGAAAGACATAGGCGTGAACGACATTCCGGCCTTGGACGACAAACCCCAAACCATGGCCCTCTGGGACGACATCTCGGGTCTTCCGCCGGAAGAGACCGCGAGAAAGAGCGGAGTCTCCCATGTTTTGATCGAAGGGAAAGCCGTGTACGAGATCCCCTTCTTCTCGGAACCCTACAAGGCCGATTGCCTCAAAAAACGCCTCACCGACGCCTCGGGATCCCCCGCGACCTTCCAGGAACTGGTCTGCGTTTCCGCCTATCTCAAGAACTCGTTCGAGGGTCCGTCCCCGGGTCTCGCGGGAGTCGAAACATCCCCCCGGGAACTCCCTTCGGGTTCCTTCTTCTTCCAGGGACCCCACGTCCTTCCGACCCGCTCCCTCGCGACAAAGTTCGGGGAGGACCCCGGGGCCTTCGAGAAAAAGGCCCTCTCCCTCGGAGCCGAGCCTCACGGCAAAAACGGTTTCAAAATCAAGGCCCTCCCCCACGCCCTCCTTTACTTTTATCTGGACCCCAAGGACCCCGAATTCGACGCCGACGCGAGATTCAACTTCGACGCCAACATCCTCCACTACCTCCCCTTGGACGGGGCCTGGGGCCTCGCGAACGAATTGACCGTGAGACTCTTGAAAGATTAATGACTCCACCCCCACCCAACCCCTCTTTCCTGACGCGAACGATGACGGATCCGTCGGACAAAATTTTTTGACCCTCGGACAACCCTCGTCACCCGAATGATTCCTTTTCCTTCCGACGCCGCGACGAATCGAAGATTCAACGCCCGCTCGTTCGAAATCAAAAATCATCCGCCCAAAAGTCCCGGTCAAGGTACGACGACCCTTTCCGCGTCCGACGGGAACCGGGGGAACCCGGCCGGAACCGTCGCGAATCTTTATCCGGGCCGGCCCGGGACTTTCCGGCGCGTTTCCTTCCGTTTCCGGACGTTTCCCCCGAAAAATTCTTTTCCGACTCGTTCATAAGACTATGATCCCTCTTTCGAAACGCGCCAAGGGAAAAGACCCCCTAGGGTTTTCCCATGCGTCCCGTCGGGTTTCGTCGTCACCGGACCGATCCCCGAACCGACCCCCGAACCGGTCCCCCTCCCGGCCTCCGGGGCTCCTTTCCCGCCCCGGCGGCCGGGTTCCGGGAAGCCGCCAAACCCAAGCCCCCGAAGCGCCCGGGGGAGGGGTGAAGCCCTTGCCCGTTCCGCTTGACTGAAAGGGATCAAGGTATTATTTTATTAAAGAAGTCGTTTTCTCACTCCCGTTCTTGACGGGAGACGACCCTTCCCCCGTCGCGGCGGACTCGACGCGACCTCCGTTTGAAATTCCCGATCCCCGCCCCCCGTTCCGTCGCCCGCGCGCTCCCGGACGGCGAACAACCTCCGAAAACCCCTTTCTTCCGAAACGGAAAAGGCCGGGCGGCCCGCCAAACAAAACAACGGTCTCTCTTTACGACGGAACCCCCTGCCCCTCGGGGGGATCCCCCCGGAGAACGACGAAAAATGATAAGCATAACCCCCGTGGCGCTCACAACGCTCTCGGACTTCCTGAAAGAAAGAAAAGCCCCCCATTCGGTGCGCGTCCATCAAAACCCCCCGAGCTGCGGGGGAGAAGGCTTCCTGGTCCTGTCCGTGGACAACCCCTGCGAATCCGACTTCACGACCAAGGCCGGGGACCTCACCCTCATCATGAGCAACCATCTGATGAAGATAACCGGGGACGTTACCATAGACTTCAAAAACAACGGCATGGACTCGGGTTTCGTGGTGGACACCCAAAACGTCATGCCCATCGTCGAACGGGACTGCGGCGGCTGCACCGGCTGCTTCGAATGAGCCGCTCGTTTTGACGTTTCGGCTTTGAACCCCCTTACCGGCCTTTTCCGGGCGTTTCGCTTCCCCTCGCGACGCGCCCCGGTTTCCCGTTCGTTTCGCCTTGAGTTTATGTTGAATTCGCGTTGAATTCGCGTTGATTTCGGCCGGAGTCCCGCTTGTTTCGGCGGGCTTTCGACGCCATTCCCTCTCCCTCCGAACCTTCCCGGCCTCGGGTTTCCCCCAGGGCGCGGGAATCTTCCAAGGCGCCTCCCCGCTTTCTCCCTTTCCTCTCCGTCATCCCCGCCCGCGTCTTTCGTTTCGACCCGCGTCCGTTCCCGGAACGACCCGGGGCCTCCGTTTTCGCCCCCTTTCGCTCCCCATGAACCGTTTTGTCTCTTTTGAGACGCTTTCCCGGTTCGAATCGTTTAAAACCTCCCCCGGTCCCGATTCCCTCGAAAAACCGTCGGAAGAGAGGGAACGCGTCAACAAGGCGGAGGTAATGCCGCGAGCGGAAAATTCGCTCGAAATCGTTTCTCGGTCTTATTGAGAACGTCTCTCGATTGCGCCGCTAACGCCTTTGATTTCAAGGGTTTCAAAAGATCGCCCCGAGTCTCGCGCGAGTTTTCCAAACGATCGGAGTCCGACGATGTCCGTCATCTGCCAAAACATTTTTTCGCCCCGAACCGCGCTGACGACTTTCGCGCTGACTTTCATAAATCATTTTCAAAAGTCCCGGTGTTTTCCAATATTAAACGCGGGCAAGGGTTTCATGGGGTTTGTCGACTTCTTAAAATCGTCTTTAAAAGTTTTGAAAAATCGCCTTCGCGGTTCGTTTCGACCGTTTGGCGTCGCCATCTCGGGTCAACACACCAAATTTGGTATGTTATCGCTTATTTCAACATATTGACATTGCCGACGACAAAAATATTTTTCGCAGTTTTGAATTGCTGACGATAACGCAAACAAAGACATACGCGATATTCGT
>JAITKT010000025.1 GCA_031278225.1 Deltaproteobacteria bacterium | reverse complement strand
CGGATTTCTTGTCCCAAAACCCGACCGGTTTGTTGACCGCCGGAAAACCGCCGGCGCCGGTGTTTTTGACTTTTCCCATGTCGGAGCTCCTTCGATCGGAAATGACGGAAACGGAACCTTTTCGACCCGCGCCCGTCAGGCGAAAAACCGCCGGGCGAAGCCGCGGCGCGGCGAAAAAACAAATCAAAAAAAAAGACCGCTCCGTTTTTGAAAATCGGACGCGGCCTTCGTGGCGCGTCGCGGTTTCTTTCGGTCATGAAACGGCGGGCGTTTGAAGTTTTCGACCCCGAAAGACGACGGCCCGATCATACTCCCGCCGCCCGAGGATTGTCAACGGCCTTTCCCGCGGCGGGCGCGGCGGGAAAAATTCGCGCGCGCGAAGGTCGGGCGGATTGATGAGGTGAAAAGTCGCGTTGTTGTTACCAATAAAGAATATATTAAAATATAATGTCTTATTTTTGCGTAAAAGATTCTTGTTTGTCATCGTTCGCGTCGCCGCGCGCGCTTGTCCCTCGGACGAGGGGCGACGCCCCGGGACAAAGAGCTCGTTCCGCGTTTGGTCGGGGAGCGAAGAACCGCGCGTTCCGGGCGTCGGCTTCCGGCGGCCGCGCGGCGCGCCAAACGCTCATGAAAGCGGGGGATTGGCGATTCAATCAAAAAGTTTGCTTTTTTCGGCCGCGGGCGCGAAAAGTCAAACGTCCCGGGCAAGTTTCGCGAATCCCCCCGCCTCGTATTTTTCTCTCACGACCCGTTCCACGTCTCTTTCCCACGCGCCGTTCGCGGCGGAGCCGGCTCCGGGCGCTTCGCTTTCGGCTTTGGACATCAGGGTGAGGATGTATTGTCCCGTCCGCTTGTTCCGCCTCGTCCCCGCTCCTTTGAGACGTTCCCGAAGCGGCGTCCGGCGGGCGCTCTCCAGGGCGCCGCCGCCGACGAAATATCCCCGTTTTTCGCATTCGGCGTAATCAATGTGGTTTATGTTGTCGTTAACGAAACCCGGAAGATTGAATTCGCTTTTCGCGATGTTTTTCCGGCCCGGGGCGTTTATTTTTTCGATGGCCTCGTTCGTGTGACTTTTTTCAAACAGCTCGACGACTTCTTCCGCCCATGGCTTGTATTTCGTCTCGTCCCCGTCGAAAACGGCTTTTCCGAAAGCCGAGACAATTTCCCGCAAGCGATGGAAATCGAGAATCAACGGGGAGTCGGGGAAAAACTCCTCCCTCATGTCCCTCGCCCAGGCGGATCCGTCGCTTATGAGAACGGTCTTTTCGTATTGTCCGTGGCCATTGCGAAGAGCCATGGCGAACGCGTGTTTTTTGAACGTGTCCGCCTCCCCGACCCAAGCCGCGCATTCCTTCCTTCCGGGGGAGAGTGGCGATTCGCCCTTTTCGTTTGCCCGCCGGACAAAGAAGTCCGTCGAAAACACCGCGGCGAGAGCGATTCCCCGAGGGCCCCGGTTCCCTTCGTCGCTTTCCCCGGCACGCGACAAGGCTCCTTCCGTCACCAGGTACAAGACCCCTTTTTTCTTTTTTGTCGGAAATTTCTGTTCTCCGGCTTTAAATGACGCATGGGCTTTTTCCGCTTCCGCCGCGTCGTTTTCAAACACGATTTCGCCGACATGTTTGGCGACCGCGCGGACGGTGTCCGGATTCAATGTGATTCCCGTCTCCCGGGCGAGAATTTTCGCGGCGGCGGCGAACGACGAACTCTTTTGCGCCCAAAACGCCGTTTCGAGCATGGCATTGACGCTCATCTTAAACGGAAGCGCGGCCGCGCCGGTGACCTCGTCGAAAGGGAAAACATTGACGCCCGCCCCAAGGGCGGAAAGCCCGTCGGCGTCGGACCGGGAGCTGCCCGTCAGAGCCGTCCTGGAAAAAGGAATTTTCCCGTGAATTGTCATGACGGTTCTCGGAAGGCGGCGGTAAATTTTGAGTTTTACCCCTTTGTTCAGGTATTCCTCTTTCTTTTTTCGAATGATGCCTCCCTCGTCAATCTTGCCCAACTTGTCAATCGCCAGCCGAACGGTCAAGGCTTTGGACTCCCCGATCAGTGACGTCATCAGCTCTTCAAGCCGGGTCAAACCGATGACGCCATCGGGACCGGCGATCATCTTATCGAAATTATTTATGAATCGAACATAATTTAACATATAAGATTTTAAAATAGACATATTTTCTTTTTTCGCGAACATCTCTTCCACCGTTGCACGCGTGTCGAGCTTTTCGACAAGCTCCCCGTCTTCAAAAAATCGGGCAAAGCCTTGATTATCCGTGTTTTCCGCCATTTCATGACACTCCCGTCGGGGCTTTTTGACCCGGTTTCGGGAGTATTGTACCGCGAATCCGTGAAATCGGCGGTTTCGTTCTTCGCGCCCTCTCGCGGTTTCGGGCACTCGAAGGCGTTTTTCGGGGATTCCCCGCGTCGGCTCCCCAGGCGGTCGTTTTTCGAGGCCCGGGGCGGAAGCCGGACGGAACCGGACGGAACGAACGGAACGAAAGAAACGAACGGCGCGAACGAAACCGCGTAAAAAAAAACAAAAAAAGTTTTGCCGGAATTTCGACCCCGCCCCATCCGCTCCCGGCGCCGCCGGAAAACGGGGGGGAATCCGGGATTGAATTCGCGGGTTTCAGGCTTCCCGGTCGCCCGGGCGGCGAAGAGGTTTTCCGGGTTGACTTTGGCCGAGCTTCGCGTGGATTTTGAGGTTTGCGTAAGTCCTTAAAAATACTTGCTTTTTTCGCGAACCCGCTCCGCTTCCCGTCCTTTCGCGGCGCGACGGGCGGGCTCTCCGCCGCGGAAGTAAGGCAATTTTTTCGGTTTTGTGGTAAAAAACTGATCCTTGAGAGCTCTTTTCCGGAGCTCTTTTTGACGTTCCCCGGCGCCGCCCGCCCGGGACTCCCGAGACTCTTTTCGGTTGTTATCGAAAGACCCCGAAGGAACGACCGGCTTCGTATCCGTCGCTTCGGGTTTTGATCCGATGAGGACGCCACCGGCGATGATTCGACAAACGAGCCCAATGCCCGAGACGGATTCCAAGCCCATGCCCAAGCCCGCGCGCGGGAAGCTTGTTCCGACGGTCATTGTTTTAATCCTCTTTTCCGCCTCGTACCTTTCCTACAAAACCGCCCAGAGCTTCACTTCCCGCGGCTTCACGCCCGGCGCCGACGCCCCCGCGGCCGACGACCCGGGCCGTTTCGGTTCGGCCGTTTCCGACGATTCCGTCGATTCGGACGATCCGGTCGATTCCGCCGATTCCCCCGGCGTCCCGATCGCGGAAGCCCGGGGGAATTCCCCGGGTCCCGCCGAAGGGGGCAATCCCCCGGACGCGGTCCCCGCCGCCGCGGGTCCGGACGACGCGGAAAACCCGAAGGGCTCCCCGACGGAAGAGGACGCGCGGTCCGTCTCCGCGGCGTCCTCCGCGGACGCTCCGATTGACACCGGAAACGCGAACGAACCGACCCCTCCGGAAGCCCCGGAAAACGGGGAGGGGTCATCCCCGGATTCCCCGGAAGCCGAGGGCCCGGGCTTCGATTTCGAACTTTTGGAGACCATGGCCAAAACGAAGGCCCGGGAGCCCTTCGTCCCGAAATCCCCCGGGGAAAATCTCTTCTCGGGTCTGGACGAGGAGACCTGGAGAAGCATTTCCCACGACCCCCGGCATTGGCTCTGGAGCGGGAACGACGGCTCTTTCGAGTTGTCCCTGTTTCACCCGGGTTTCATATACGACCAAAGCGTGGCGATAAACGTCCTGGAAGGGGGGAAGGCCAGGAGGCTCGAATACGACGCCGAGTGGTTTCTCTTTCCGGACCCCGCCCTCAAAGAGGAGGCCCAGAGGCGGTCCCCGGGCTTCGCGGGTTTCGCCCTGCGTTTCCCCAGAAACGAGTCCCGGACCAAAACGGAAACCGTGATTTTTTTGGGGGCCAACCATTTTCAGGCCGCGGCGAGGCACTCCGGCTTCGGGGAGACCGCCCGGGCCATCGCGATAAATCCCGCTCTTCCCGAGGGGGAGGAGTTCGCGTGGTTCAGGGAATTCTGGCTCGCGGAGCCCGAAGAGGGCGAGACCGGGATGGTCGTCCTGGCCCTCCTCGAGTCCCAAAGCCTCGTCGGCGCCTACGAGTTTCGGATAAACCCGGGGTCGTCGATGTCCATGGGGGTGAGGGCCTCGATATTCAGGAGAGCCGACTCCCCCTGGCCCGAAAAACTGGGCCTGGCCCCCGTTTCCGGGATGTACCTGTACTCCGAAAAGGAAAACGGTTCCCCCGGCGACTGGAGACCGGAACTCCACGGAACCGACGGTCTTCTCTATTCCGACGGACCCGACGGCTGGCATCTGCGGGTCCTGAACAACCCCAAAAGGCTCGCGACGAGCACCTTCGTGCTTCAGAAACTCGCGGGTTACGGGCTTATTCAGAGGGACAACGACTTCGACCATTACCAGGACATCCTGAGACGCTACGACCTCCGCACCTGGATCTGGGTCGAGCCCGAAGAGCCTTTCCCCTTCGGGACCTTGGAACTCATGGAAATCCCGGGCTCCAAGGAGATTCACGACAACATCCTGGCCTTTTGGTCGGTGGCGGGGAAAGACCTGGAAACGTCGGAGGGGTTTAACCTCTCCTACAATCTCTTCTTCATGCCCCCCGCCTCGAATCCCCACACCCTGGGAAGAGTGACGGCCGCGAGAATCTCAAAACCGGACTCGGCCGACTTCGTGGAATTTCACGTCGATTTCGAGAACAGCTTCATAAATTCCATAACGGAAGTGGAGGGCTTGGCGTCCGTGGTCGAAACGGGCGGAAGAACCCCGGTTTTGGAAAAAAATCTTCACAAGAACCCCGTGACCGGCGGCTGGCGGCTGGAGCTCAGGGTCAAGGCCCCGGAGAGCCCGG
>JAITKT010000363.1 GCA_031278225.1 Deltaproteobacteria bacterium | reverse complement strand
CCCGCCGGAAAACCCGCGCGACGCCGGAACCGCGGCGCCCGCGGACGACGGCGCGGCCTCCCCCGCGACTTCCGTTTCCGCCGCCCCCGCCCGCGACTCCGCGACCCCGGCGGCCCCTTCCGCCTCCCCGGCCATTCCGGGCAACAACCTCAGCCGGGTGACCCCATGAGCGAATACAGACCCGTCCGGGAACGTCTCTCCGATTTTCTGCCGGTGGAACTCCGGCCCCGTCCCCAATGGCTCGCGGAAGAACTCAAGCGCTGCCAGGACTGCGGCATTCCCTTTTGCCACGCCGCGGGCTGCGACCTCCGGAACGTCATCCCCGAGATAAACCTCGAGGCCTTGGGCGGCCGTTACGAATCCGCCCTCTGGAAACTCCTGGAAACCAATCCCTTCCCCGAATTCACGGCCCGGGTGTGTCCGGCCTTGTGCGAGGGCTCCTGCGTGCGGGGCCTCCACGAGGAACCGGTTCCCGCGAGGCTGGTGGAATACGAGGTCTCGGAGCGGGCCTTCGAGGCGGGCCTCATGAAGCCCGTTCCCCCCGCGGCCGACCTCGGGCTTTCCGTGGGGGTCGCGGGCTCCGGTCCCGCCGGTCTCGCCGCGGCCTTCTACCTCGCGAGGGCGGGGGCGAAAGTCGCGGTCTACGAAAAGGACGCCCGTCCGGGCGGTTTTCTGCGCTACGGGATCCCCGACTTCAAGCTCGACAAGGCGGTCATCGAAAGAAGAATAGCCTTGATGGAAGAGGAGGGGGTCGTCTTCGAGACCGGGGTGGACGCGGGGACCGACGTTTCCCGCAAGTATCTCCTCGATCGCCACGACGCCCTGATTCTCGCGACGGGATGCCGGGAGAAAAGGGACCTCCGGGTCCCCGGAAGGGAGCTCTCCGGAATCCTCTTCGCGACCGATTACCTGACCGCGCAAAACAAGGTGGTCGGGGGCGAGCTCGCCTCCCTTCCCCGGGGCTTCGACGCCAAAGGGAAAAAAGTCCTGGTCATCGGGGGAGGGGACACCGGAAGCGACTGCGTCGGGACGGCCCTGAGACAGGGCGCGACCTCGGTCTCCCAGTTCGAGATCATGCCCGAGCCCCCCAAGACGAGGGCCCCCGACAATCCCTGGCCCCAATGGCCCAGGGTCCTGAGGACTTCCTCTTCCCACGAGGAGGGCTGCCTCCGCCGCTGGAGCGTCGACACGGTGGAATTCCTTCCCCGTCCCGACGACGACAAAGCCCTGGGCGGCGCGGGGATGAGGCTGGTCGACTTCGCGAGGGGAGAGGACGGAAGACTCCGGCCCGTCCCGGTCCCGGGGTCGGGTTTCCGGGAGGAGGCGGACCTCGTTCTTCTCGCCATGGGATTCACGGGCCCCGAAAAAAACGCCCTTCGCGACGGTTCGACGAAACCGGGTCCCGGGGGGCGTCTGGAGCCCGGGATCTACGTCGCGGGGGACGCCGCCTCGGGACCGGGCCTCGTGGTCCGGGCCATCGCCTCCGGACTCGGGGTCGCGAAGACCCTCCTCTCGGATTTCAAAACCCTCCCCCTCGCGCTTTGAAACGGGGGGGCTTTCCGGCCGTTTCGTTCAAACGACGCCCCCGCCGCGCCCCCTCGAAGGGAGGTTTTCGGCCATGCTTCATCCCAAACCGATTTTGCTCCTCGGAAAGGACGGGCAGCTGGGAAGGGCCCTCTCCATGAGCCTTTCCCCCGCGGCTCCCCTGATCGCCTGGGGGCGGGGGGAAACGGACGGAAAGGACGGCTCCCTCGAGGCCAAGCTCTCCCTCTTCGGGGCCAACGGCCTTTCCGCGGTCGTCAACGCCGCGGCCTTCACGGACGTGGAGGGGGCCGAGGACCGGGAGGACGAGGCCATGGCCTCGAACAAAACCCTTCCCGGCGCGCTCGCGAAATTTTGCTCGGAAAAGGGGATCTTCTTAATCCACTACTCCACCGATTACGTCCACGACGGTTTCAAGGAAGGGCCCTATCTCGAAACCGACGAGCCCAATCCCTTGAACGTTTACGGGAAATCCAAACTCCTGGGGGACCGGGAAATAACGGACCTTTCCGCCTCCTCCGGGGCGACTCTCGACTATCTCATCTTCCGCACCTCGAGGGTTTACTCCGTGACCGGGAGATGCTTTCCCAACGCGGTTTTGAAAAAGGCCTTCCGGGAAAAGTCCCTCGAGATGGACGCCACCATGGTGGGGGCCCCCACCTCCGCCGAATGGCTGGCCCAGGTGACGGCCTTCGTCGCGAGGGACCTCATCCGGGGGGCGGAGGTCCCCAAAGGGCTTTACCACCTGACCGCGGCCGGGGAAACCACCTACCTCAACCTCGCGAGGTTCGTGACGGAAAGGGCCCGGGCCGCCGGCCTCAAAACCGAGCTCGAGCCCTGGGCCATCACCGCCCGGGACCCCGCGATCCCCGGCGGGAAGGCCGTCCGTCCCCTGAATTCCAAGCTGTCCACCCGCAAGTTCTCGGCGGATTTCAAGATCGCCCCGCCCCACTGGAGTCATCACGTGAGTCTCTTCGTGGAAAACCACGCCGCCCTCGCGGCGGCCTTCGGGCATTGACGCGGGCGAAGGGAGGAGAAAACGTGAGCGAAGACGAAAGGGGCGACGGCGCGGGAAAGGCGCCCGAAAACGGCCCCGGCGACGGGACGGATGACGGGACGGGAAGCGAGGGCGAAAACGGCCGCCAATCCCGTTTCGTCCGGACCCCCGAATCCCTCCTGGCTTTGAACGACGGGGTTTGGATGGCCTTCGCCCTTCAGGCGGCGGTGAAACTCGACCTTTTTTCCAAGGCCGGGGAAAAGGAGGGGCTCCCGGTTCCGGAGCTGGCCAAGGCCATGGGAACCGACCCCAGGGCGACGAATTTTCTCGTGACCGCCTTGGCGGCCATGGATCTGGTCAAGAGGGACGGCGCGGGCGTGAGGCTCTCGGAGTTTTCCAGAAAACACCTCCTCCCCGAAAGCCCCCACTGCCTCGCGGCCGCGATTCGCCACCAGGCGAACCTGGTCCCCGCCTGGGCGAACCTCGCGGATTGCGTGAGAACCGGGAAAAAGGCCCCGAGACCGGCCCCCGGAACCGAAGAGGAAAAAGAGAGCCGGGAGCGGGAGAGGTTCCGGGACTTTCTTTCGGGGATGCGCGACATCGCCCGCGCGGGTCCGGAATTCCCCGAAGGGGCCTTGGACCTCTCGGGTCCCAAAAGACTTTTGGACCTGGGGGGCGGCCCCGGAACCCGCGCGGCCCGTCTGTGCGCGAAAAACCCCTCCCTCGCGGCCGCGGTTTTCGACAGACCCGCGGCCGAGCCCCTGGCCGCGGCGGAATTCGAGAGGCTCGGGGTGGCGGAAAGGATCGTCTTCGTGGGGGGCGATTTTTTGAAGGACGAGCTCCCCCGGGGTTTCGACGCGGTTCTTTTGAGCCAGGTCCTCCACGGGGAACCCGGGGCCAACGTCCCGGTTCTTTTGAAAAAGGCCATGGGGACACTCGTTCCCGGAGGGAAGATCGCGGTCCTCGAATGTCTCTTGGACGATTCCCTCGACGGCCCCTTGCGTCCGGCCCTTTTCAATCTGAACATGCTGGTCCGAACCGACGGGGGTTCCGCCCTGACCCGCGCGGGGCTCCGCCTCGCCCTGGAGGAGGCCGGGGCCGCGAACCCGCGGGAAATCGACGCCTCCCCGCCCCCGGGAAACTTCGTCTTCGTCGGCGACAAGCTCTGAACGGGGCGGCGGCGCGGACGGGGCGGGAGCCCCGACGGGACGTTCCGGCGCCCGTTTCGGCGCCCGCTCCCCGAAAAGCCGCCGAACGTTGACAATTGACCCGGGGACGGTTAAATTTAATCGGGATTCGGCGCTTCCGGCGCCCCGCGCGGACGCTCCGTCGCGCGCGCCGGTTTCGCGCGCCGGGCCGGTTTTGGCTCATCGTCCGCTCATCGGTGAAACCGAAGGCCGAAAACCGGGAAGAGGGGTGGGAAAACGATTCCCCCTTTTTCGGGGTTTTTCGGCCGTTTTTTTTCGCGGCCGTTTTTTTCGGAGAGAGCATGGCGTTCGTCCAAGTGAGTAATCTAACCAAGGTTTTCGGCAAGGGCAAAGAGGCGAGCGCGGTCCTGAACGGGATTGATTTGTCCGTGGAAAAGGGGGAGATCTTCGGGGTGGTGGGGCTTTCCGGGGTGGGGAAGAGCACCCTCGTGAGGTGCCTGAACCGGCTGGAGACCCCCGATTCCGGGTCCATAGTCATCGGGGGGAGGGACATTCTCTCTCTTTCGGAAAAGGAGCTGAGGCTCGCGAGGAGGGACATGGGGATGATCTTCCAATCCTTCAACCTCCTCTCCGGAAGGACGGCCTTCGCGAACGTGGCCTTTCCCCTGGAAGTGGCGGGCATGTCCAAAAAGGGGATAAGGACCCGGGTTTCGGAGCTTTTGGAAATGGTGGGTCTTTCCGGGAAGGCGGGAAGTTACCCCGCCCAACTTTCCGGGGGACAGAAGCAGAGGGTGGGGATAGCGAGGGCCCTCGCGAACGACCCGGAGATCCTTCTCTGCGACGAGGCCACGAGCGCCCTGGACCCCCAGACCACCTCCGGGGTTTTGGAGCTATTGGCGGACATTCAGAAGAGGCTCGGGCTGACCGTCATAATGATTACCCACGAGATGAAGGTCGTTACCGAGACCTGCGACAGGGTGGCGGTCATGGACGAGGGGAGGATCGTGGAGGAGGGGCCGGTCACGGAAGTGTTTCTGGACCCCAAGAGCCCCGTCACCAAGTCCTTCGTGGAAGTGATCTTGAAGAGAAACAGCCGCTTTCTGGAAAACGGTTACAAACCCGGGGGGCGTCTCGTGCGGCTCCGGTTTTTGGGGGATTCGGTCTCCTCGCCCTTCGTGTCCGACCTCGTTTACCGCTTCGACGTGGAACCCGTAATCCTTCAGGCCCACGTGGACCACATCAAGGACACCCCCTTCGGGACCCTTTTGATGGACATGAGGGGACATGCGGAGAACGTCTCGAACGCCCTGGAATCCCTGCGCGCCCAAAAGGTTTTGACGGAGGTCCTCAACTGATGTTTCTCTCCGCCCAACAGCTTCACATGCTCAAGGACGCCTCCCTCCAGACCCTCTACATGGTTTCCGTGACGACCGTCCTCACGGTTCTGGTGGGGATCCCCCTGGGGATCCTTCTCGTGGTGACGAGAAAGGGCCACGTCCTCGCGAACGTCTGGGTGAACCGGGTCCTGGGTTTCGTCGTGAACGCGACGAGGTCCGTCCCCTTTCCCATATTCATCGTCTTCGTCATCCCCTTGACGAGGTTCGTCGTCGGGACCAGCATCGGTCCCACCGCGGTCATAGTCCCCCTGACCCTCGCGGCCTTCGTCTTCATGGCCCGTTTGACGGAGTCCTGTCTTCTGGAGGTTCCCCACGGGGTCATCGAGGCGGCCCAATCCATGGGAGCCTCCCGTCTCCGGATAGTGTTCCGGGTCCTCTTGCCGGAGGCCCTTCCCGGTCTCGTGATGGCGATGACCATAACCGTCGTCACCCTCATAGGCTACTCGGCCATGGCCGGGGCCGTGGGCGGCGGGGGCCTGGGGGACCTCGCCATCCGCTACGGCTATCATCGTTACCAAACGGACATCATGTGGGCGACCGTCATTCTTCTGGTCCTGGTCGTCCAGCTCGTTCAGTCCGTCGGGGACTCGCTGGTGAGGAAATTCTCAAGGCGTTAGCCCCTTTGTTCCCTTTGGTCCCGTCGGATCCAATCCGCTCCGGTCGGATTCCGACGGCTCCCGACGGATCCCGTTTCGCTTTCCCCGCCCCCGGGGCGTTCTTTTTTTTCGGGCGGAAACCCCCGAAAAAAAGAGCCCCCCGGGGCGGGGTCGGGACAAACGCGCGCCGCGCTTTGACAAACCTCACACGACAAATCGAGGGAGAAAATTCATGAAAAAAACTTTGGCGTTCCTTACGCTTTTTTCGCTCTTTTTCGCCGCCCCGGCGGCCTTCGCCCAAGATTCCGTCGTGATCGGCACGGTCTCCGGCTCCGACGTGGCCTTTCTGGAAAAGGCCGCCGAAATCGCCGCGAAAGACGGCCTCAAGGTCACGATCAAGGAATTTTCCGACTACGGTCAGTTGAATCCCGCGCTCGCCGCGGGGGACATAGACCTCAATTCCTTCCAGCACGCCCCTTACCTCAAGTCCTTTTTGGAGGACTTCCCGGCGGACCTCACTCCCATCGGAAACACCTACGTGGCTCCCATGGGTTTTTATTCCAAAAGAATCAAAAACCTGGACGAACTCAAGACCGGGGACGTGGTGGTGGTCCAGAACGACCCCTCCAACGGGGGGAGGGCCCTCCTTCTTCTTCAGAAGGCGGGAAAAATAAAATTGAACCCCGCCGCGGGCATCACCCCCACCCCTTACGACATAACGGAGAACCCCCTGAAACTCAGGCTCATCGAGGTTGACGCGGCCCAGACCCCCACGGCCCTGGACGACGCCGTGGCCGTGGCCGTCAACAACAACTACGCCACCCCGGCCGGTTTGAACCCCCTGAGGGACTCGATTTATCTCGAGGGGGAAGATTCCCCCTACATAAACATCATCGTCGCGAGGACCAAGGACAAGGACAACCCGAACTACGCGAAGTTCGTGAAGGCCTATCAGAGCCAGGAAGTGGCCGAGTTCATCCTGGAGAAGGACGGAGGCTCGACCCTTCCCGCCTTTCCCTACAAGAAACCCGAGTGACCTTCGGGCGATCCCCGGAATGATCCCCGGAATGATCCCCGTGATGATCGGTTGACCCTCCCCGCCCTCCCGGCGGGGCCCGGACCGCGTCCCGGGGATAACCCTAACCCGACCTCTCCCCTCGCGAAACGCCGCCTCCGCCCCGCCCCCCGGGGACGGACGGTGACTTTTCGCGCGGGGGTTTTTTTCGTTTTCGGGCGGACCGCGGCTCAGGCGTCCCCGCGCGGGAAACCCGGGCGCCCCGGGATCCGTTCGGAGGGGGTGCCTCCCGTGCCAAGGGTTTTCCCCCCGCGCGCGAGCGCAGGCTTCCGTTTCCCCGCTCAGCCGACCGGGTGCGGCCGGGATTCCCCGAAGGCCGTCGGGGTCGGCGCATCCTCAATCCAAGCCCCGCTCCGGGGCGAAAGGCGCGGGTCCGAAAAACGCGCGCGCCGAGCGGGGGAGCGTGCCGGGAGTCCGGGCCGATTCCCCCGCGGGCGTTCGGGCCGATTCCCCCGCGGGCGTCCGCTTCGAGGGGATTCCTCCCCCGACCTTGGCCGATTGGACGAGGGAGTTCCTTCTCTCGCGAACGGGTTTTCCGGACGGATGACAACCGGAAGGGACGGCGATGTCCGAGGGAAATCCGGCGACGTCAAGGTCAAGCGGGGCATTGAGTCATCGGATCATCGGATTATCGGGTCATCGGGCTCCGTTGGATTGCGTAAAAAATCCGTTTAATTCATAAAATATTTTAAGAAAAAAATTTTTTAATTCATAAAAAAGATAATATAAAATTTTCATAGATTATCAAGCCGGGAGCGAGGAATTGACGCGCGCTCCCGCACTTCGGCCGGCTTGCGCGAAAAATTTAAGGTTGACAAAACAAACGTCAATTGTGTACGTTAAAAAGCACCCGATTCGGCGTTTGTCGAAGGTATTTTTTTCCGAAAAATTACGAATCCCGCCGGGGCGCGGCCCGAAAAACGACCGGCCGATCCTTCGGATAAACGACGGCTCCTTATTCCCGCGCCTTCGGTGGACGCGCGCTCGAAATCCGTTTCGTGTTTTTTTGGGGGGTTGTTTTTTTCCCGGGCCGCTTGAAATTCGTTTTAAAAATGCCCCTCCCAGCGAAACATGTCATCCGGACGGTTCTCCCCGTTTTTTCGTTTTTCACCCCGCCGGCCCCCGCGTTGGTCGGGGCTTGAACCTCCGGAGCGAAATCTTTTTCGCGGCGCCCTCCTTTCGGACAAAATCATGGGGCGCGTCCCGCCAATCATCCCTTTTCCGACAAGTTTGACGATTTTCAATCGCGGATTTTCAACCATCCGTTCCCTTTCCGTTTCGGCCTCGACTTCGAAGGCGTTCGCGGGAGCGCCCGGGTTCGGATGTTTTTTGACGCGAAACAAAGAATGGTTTCGGGAGCGACGCGCGACGAAGTCCGTTCGGTTTGATTTCGAATCCCAAGGCCCCTCCGCCCGAGGGAAGCCATAACATGTCCCCGCGGTTTTTCGCGAACGAAAATTTTTTCGCTTCGGTCGCGTTCGTTTGGGGTGTTTTTTATCGATTTCCCTCTCATGACCGCCTCTCGACGGGGACCCGCGGCCATTCGGAGAGGAATGCCCCGAAAACGGGGACGCTTTTTTTCCCGTTTCGACGGAAGAGTCGCGGGCGACCGGTCGTCCGTTTTTCCCCGTTCGACGCGATGGTCGGAGAGCCGAAATGTATTTTTTTCCCGGAGTTTCGATAATGAAAGACACAATCACCCCCGTCCCGGAAACACCGCCCCCGGGCGCCCCGTTCCGCCGCGTTTGGCGGCTTGTCCTTTTCATCGTCTTCGTCGCCCTTTGTCAGGCGAGTCTTTCGACCCCGGTCGCGGCAAAGGATCTCAACGGTGACAGCGGCGACACTCATTACGGAGCGGGGGGTTCGAAGGCCGGCAACCCCGTCAACGGCGGGAAAATAAACGTCAACGGCGGGCACCACAGCGGTTGGTTGTTTGGGGGCCGGTCTGACTCTCAGGTCGCGAATTGCGAGGTCAACCTTTACGGCGGCAGCGTGGCCAATCAATTCTATGTCGGGTGGTCGAACGGAAGCGAAGCCATCGCGAACAAGGCGGTGGTGAAAGGCGGAGAAGCCCAAAACTTCATTGTCGCGGCATACGCCGAGAGCAATGGCCCGGCATACATGAATTCCGTGGAGGTCATCTCGGGGTCGGTGGCCGGCGGAATCGTGGGCGCCAGGGGTGGCGAGGTCTCGAACAATACCGTGACCATCTCCGGAGGCACGGTGAGCGCGATTGGCAAGCAGCAGGAGCCCCAAATCCGAGGCGCCCTGGGTATCAAGGCCGAGCGGAACAAAGTGATAATCTCAGGCGGCGCGGTGAACAATGACGTCATTGGCGCGGTCGGCTCTGTCGAAGCCAAGGAGAACGCGGTGGAAATCTCCGGCGGCACGATCAGCGGAACCGTTTACGGGGGAAAAACCGGTTCGGGCACCGTCACGGGCAACACCGTGACCATCGAAGGCAGTCCGACCTTGAAAGGGGCGGATGGCACCGGACAGGGCAATGTTTACGGCGGTTTCGCCGACAATGTCTCCGGGAACGATGTTTTCACCGGAAACACCCTGAACAAAAACAGCGACGTCGCTCTCAACATCGCGGGAAACTTCGAGAACGTCAATTTCGGCCACGCGGGCCAGGCAAACATCGCAAATCTCGATCTGACCCCGACCGGGGCCTCCGCCAAGCCAATGGTCAAGGTGAACACCGACGCCAACGACGTGACCTTCGGGGGCGTCATCACCGGGACGGGGGGTTTCGAAAAAAAGGGAACGGGAACTCTGACCCTGTCGGGAGCGAATGTTTACGAGGGCGCCACGCTCGCGAGCGAAGGGATTCTCGCGGGAAGCGTCTCGGCCGCCACCGTCCTCACGGTCGCGAGCGGCGCGACCTATCAAACCGGAGACGCGGAGAGAACCGTCGCCGGGCTCAACGGAGCGGGGAGCGTCGAGAACGCCAAAGGACTCACCGTTCAAAGCGGGACTTTCTCGGGCGTCATTTCCGGAGACGGATATCTCACCAAGTCCGGAAACGGAACGCTCACCCTCTCCGGAACGATCGGCCACAAGGGAGCCACGAC
>JAITKT010000448.1 GCA_031278225.1 Deltaproteobacteria bacterium | reverse complement strand
TCCCCGAATATTCCGGAAAGGGAAGGCTCTCCGTGATAGCCCACTCCGGGAAGCGTTTCGGGCTTTTCGAAAAAAGAATCGAGGTCTCGGGGGATCTGGTCTTCGAGTCTTCCCTGCCTCTCGCCTTGGCCCCGGGGGACAAGTTCAAGGGCACCCTCCGGATCTTCGCGAACGAAGGGGCGGGTCCCGCCATCGGTTCCGTGACCTTGAAAACCCTGGGCCCCGCGACCGTCGCGGGCGTCCGGCTCCCCGAAAGCGGGGATTTGGCGCTCGCCGTTGACGGGGACGGAAATCGAAGGATCGATTTCGCGCTCGCCCCCGGAGGGGATCGGACAATCTTTTTCGACGCGGTCGCGGTTCCCCGAGAACCGGTCGACGCCTCGGGGGTCGCGAGCCCGACGGTGGGCCGGGCCTCGCTCGTCCTCGCGGTCGCCCCCTCGACCGGGGACCCCTTCGAGCTCGTCAAAAACACCGTCGTGAGACCCCCTTGGCCCAAGAGCACCCGCTTTTTCGAAAAACGGACCGAGGGTCCGGAAACTTCCTTCGAGCTCTCGGACCTCGCGGCGGGTCTCCTTCCGGGAACCGTCGAGGCCACCGTCGACCTCACCCCCGGCCCCGACCTTTCCCTGCGGGAGGCCTTCGATTACCTGCGCGATTATCCCCACGGCTGCCTCGAACAAGTCGTCTCGAGGGCCATGATCTTTTTGGCGGCCGACTCCATGGGCGTCAACCTGCCCCTCACCATGCGTCAATCCGCGGAGCAGGGAATTCTCGCGGCCGTCGCGATCGTCGCTTCCGACCAGCTTTTGACCGGGGGCTTTTCCATGTGGCCGGGGGCGAGGGAAGAATGGCTCTGGGGAACGGTCCACGCGACCCACTTTCTCACCCTCGCGAAAGAAAAGGTGAAGATCCCGGGCACCCTTCTCGAGGACGCCCTCGAGAGAATAAGGGCCTATCTTTCCATGACTCCCGGGGGCGGGGAAACCGGGGACGCCCGATATCTCCTCGCGGTCAAGGCCTACGCTCTCTACGTCCTGCGCCTGAACGGAATCCGCGAAACGGCCTGGGTCAATTCGCTCGCGGATCGGGAAAGGGGCCTCGCGCCCTCCGGAAGACTCTTCCTCGCCGGAACCGCGGCCCTCTCCGAGGGAAACGGAAGGGCCCTTAGGGAATTGGAGGAAAAGAATCCCGACATGACTCTCGACACCAACGGCCTTTACCGCTCGAGTCTCGAAAGCCCCGCGAGAAACCTGGCGCTTAAGCTTCTTCTCTGGACCGACGCGGATCCCCTTTCCGTCGACGCGAGACTCGCTTACCTGGAACTTTTGGGGAAAATCGACCGGGGTTTCCTGGGAAACACCCAGGAAAACGGTTTCGCCCTTCTGGCCCTCTCGAGATATCTCCGAAAGACCAGGTCCGGGACCCCCTACGAGGCGCGAATCCTTTCCCCGGCCGGGGACCTTCTCGCCCGCGCGGACGAAAAGTCTCCCGCCTCCCTCGCCCCCGCGACGCTCCGTCCCCATTTCCCGGGTCCCTTCGCGATCGAACTCTCGGGCGAGGGAAGACCTTATTTTTCCGTCGCGGTTTCCGGGGTCCCCCTCGAGGGCCCGGAACCTTTTTCCGAGGGTCTGACCCTCTCCAAAAGCGTTTCGATCGACGGCGGCGAAGAAATTCGCTTTTCCCCCGGCTCGGGCGCGAATCTCGTCCTCAAAAGCGGCGATTCGGTCAGGGTTTTCGTCCGGGTCAGCGGTTCCGTCGATGTCCAAAACGTCGTCGTCTCCGACCTTTTCCCCGGGGGCCTCGAATCCGACGGCTTCGACGCCGACGATGACCGCGCGGGCCGGGACGATTACGACCGCGGCGACATCCGCGTCGAAGAGCGGGAGGACAGGGTGGTGGTCGTCATCCCCGGTCTCTTCGCCGGGGAGACGCGGGATTTCTCCTACTCCCTGCGGGCCGTCTCCGAGGGGGAATTCGCGATTCCGCCCCTGGGCGCCGAGGGCATGTACGCCCCCGGGGTCAAGGCCCTCGTCCCCGGGGGAACCCTGACGGTTTCGGGCGGGGAAGGTTGACCGGCGACGCCTTCGGAAATCAATCCCCGCGACTTTAACCCCCCGACCCGAACCCCGCGCCCCGAACCCCGCGCCCCTCTTGGCGTTTTCGCCAAGAGGGGAGCGGTCTTCGGGCCCCCCGCGCTTTTTTTTCCGGGGGAAAAAGTTATACTCGGATCGGACGGGAGTCGCCCGCCGCGGGAGCGCCAGATGAGTCTCAACGAAACCCCGACCTCGAATCGGGTGCACATAGGATTTTTCGGCAAGAGAAACGCCGGGAAGTCCAGTTTGGTCAACGCCGTGACGGGGCAAGACCTGGCGGTGGTGTCCGACGTCATGGGGACGACCACGGATCCGGTCTACAAGGCCATGGAACTCCTCCCCCTGGGCCCGGTGGTCATAATAGACACCCCCGGTTTGGACGACGCGGGTTATTTGGGGGAAAAGAGGGTCAAGAAGGCCCGCCAGGTCCTGAACAAGACGGACGTGGCGGTCCTCGTGGTGGACGGGGAAAGCGGCATGGGGGACCGGGAGAGGGAACTCATCTCCCTTTTCCGGGCCAAGGGGATCCCCTACGTCTCGGCCATAAACAAGGCGGACCTTCTCCAAGGGGTCCCGGAGCCCGGACCCCGGGAGATCTACGTCTCGGCCGTCACCAACCACAACGTCAAGGAACTGAAGGAGACCATAGCCGCCCTGGCGGTCACGGAAGAGACCAAACTGCGGCTGGTGGGGGACCTCGTCAATCCCTCGGACATGGTCGTTTTGGTCATACCCATCGACAAGGCGGCTCCCAAGGGCCGCCTGATTTTGCCCCAGCAGCAGACCATAAGGGACATCCTCGAGGCCGACGCCGCCTGCGTGGTGGTGAAGGAATTCGAGCTCCGGGACGTCTTCGGGTCCTTGAATAAGAAGCCCAAGCTCGTGATAACCGACAGCCAGGTCTTCGCGAAGGTCTCCGCGGACACTCCGAGGGACGTCTTTCTCACCTCCTTTTCCATACTCTTCGCGAGGCTCAAGGGCATTCTCGAGCCCTCGGTGGAGGGGGCCCTGGCCATTGACGACCTCAAAGACGGGGATTCGGTTTTGATATCCGAGGGCTGCACCCACCACAGGCAATGCGACGACATCGGGACCGTGAAAATACCCCGCTGGCTAAGGAATCACACCGGGAAAAAGCTGGAGTTCGCGTGGACCTCCGGGGGGGATTTTCCGGAGGATTTGAGCCCCCACGCCCTCGTCGTCCACTGCGGGGCCTGCATGCTGAACGACCGGGAGGTCCGCCACAGGCTTCGGTCGTGCCGGGAACAGGGGATTCCCGTGACGAACTTCGGGCTCGCCATCGCCCACGTCCAGGGGATCCTGAAAAGAAGCGTCGAGGTCTTCCCCCATCTCGCGGACCTCTTCGGGGAGTGAGGGTTTTGCGGATCGAAAAAGATTTTTTGGGGGAAATGAGGATCCCCGCGAACGCCCTTTACGGCATCCAGAGCGCGAGGGCCAGGGACAATTTCGCCCTCCCCGGGGGAGCCGGGGTCAATCCCCTCCTCGTCCGCGCCATGGCCAAGGTCAAGAAGGCGGCGGCCCTCACTTGGGCGGGCATCGAGGAAAACCCGGAGAGGAAGAAGGTCCACGAGGCCATAGCGCGGGCCGCGGACGGGGTCGCGCGGGGGGAGGCCGCGGACGATTTCATCGTTCCCGCCCTTCAGGGCGGGGCCGGGACCTCCACCAACATGAACCTGAACGAGGTCCTGGCGAACCTCGCCCTCGTCTCCCTCGGGCGGAAACCCGGGGATTACGGGGCGGTCGACCCCCTGGACGACGTCAACCGGGGCCAGTCCACCAACGACGTCTATCCCACGGGTCTCCGGATAGCCGCGGTGGACCTTTTGCGGGAGGTCTCGGAGGAGGCGGCCAAACTCCAGGAGGCCCTCCAGACCAGGGAAAACGAGTGCGGGGGCATGGACAAACTCGGGAGGACCGAGCTCATGGACGCGGTCCCCGTGACCTTCGGGGAAGAGCTCGGGGCCTGGGCCCAGGCCATCGCGAGGGATCGCTGGAGACTCTACAAGATGGAGGAAAGGCTGAGGCAGGTGAACATCGGCGGCGAGGCCGTGGGCCTTTCGACCATGTCCGCGAGGAAATACCGCTTCGGGGTCATCGAAAAGCTCCGGGAAATAGCGGGGATCGGGCTCGCCTCCAGCGAATACCCCATGGACATCACCCAAAACAACGACGTCTTCGCCGAGGTCTCGGGACTTCTGAAGGCCATGGCCGTGAACCTCATGAAGATAAGCGGGGATTTGAGGCTCATGAACTCGGGCCCCAAGGGGGGACTGGGGGAGATAAAACTCGCCCCCCTCCAGACCGGAAGCACCATCATGCCCGGGAAGGTGAACCCCGTGATCCCGGAGTTCGTCATCCAGGCCTCCCTGAAGGTCATGGCGAACGACATGGCCATCTGCGACGCCGCCTCGAGGGGGGAGTTCGAGTTGAACGCCTTCTTGCCCCTCATCGCCGAGTCCCTCCTGGAGAGCCTCGCCCTCGCGAAAGGCGCGGCCCGGGCCCTGCGGCTCAAGGCGATCGATACCCTGGTCCCCGACCCCGCCCGCATGCGGGAAACGCTCGACTCCACCTTCGCCTTCGCCGCGTCTCGCGTCCCCGTCCTGGGTTACGGAAGAGTGGCGAAAATCCTCGAGGAGGCCGGGGATGACCCCCGGAAGGCCAAAGAGGCCCTGGACAAGGCCTCGCGAGACTTGAAAGTCCCCTGAAAACGCATAAAATGTCCGGGGACGCTCCCGAAGCCTCCCCGGAGGCCCCGGACGGGGCCTCGCGAGACTTGAAAGTCCCCCGAAAAACCATAAAATGTCCGGGGACGCTCCCGAAGCCTCCCCCCGCGGGAACCGCCACCCCCTCCCCGAAGCGGCCCCCGTCCCCGAATCATCCCCCGTCCCGGAAAAATCCCCCCGGGTCGTCACTTTTCGTTTTTTTCCGAAGCCAAAGGATTTCCGATGGAAACCCTCCTCGTGACCATAGTGGGAAAAGACCGCCCCGGCCTCGTGAACCTCGTCTCCGCCGTCCTCTTCGAGCGCGGATGCGTCTTGGTGGAGCTCGCCCAGACGACGCTCCTGGGCCAGTTCGCGGGTTTGTTCTCGATTCGCGCCCCCGGGGACCTGGACCCCGGGGCCCTGTCCGCCGACCTGAAGGAAAAGCTCGCGGACGCGGGTTTTTCGGCCTGGGTTACCCCCGTGCCCGCCGAAAGCGACGCGGGCTCCGCCGGGGAAACCGCTCCCTACGTCATGACCATCATCGGTCCCGACAATCCCGGGCTCGTCCCCGCCGTGACCGGAACCATCGCGTCCTTCGACGTCAACATCGAAAACATCCGTTCCGTGACCCTGACCGCCCCGGAAGGGTCCGCGAAACCCGGCTCCCTGGCCCTGGTCCTGGAGCTCACGGTCCCCGAAGAGGTCCAAAGGAGCGTTTTCCGGCGGGCCCTGCGACTCGCGGCCGAGGAACAGGGAGTGGAAATAAGTCTCCAGCACCGGGATATTTTCGAGGCCATCCACAGGATCTAGCGGTTCCGCGGACACAAAACGCGGGTTTTCGAAGAACCCCGCCTTCGCGCGCGGGGCGAAAAAAATCGCGAATAACGCGCGATTGTTTTCCAATATAAACAACAATGGTCAAATGACGCCAAATTGGCGCGAACATCACAAAGTGACCGCGACCCGGACGCGAAAACCCCCTTGTCCCGCCCCGCCTCGCGACAACCCGCGGCGGCCCGCGGCGGCCCGCGTCATTCGGCGTCGTTCCGAAATTCGCGGGGGGCGCGTTCGCGGGAGGTCCGCGTCCCCGGCCGCCAATCCCCTCGGCTCCCCGGGGTCTTTTTTTTATTGACTTTTCGGCGCCAAATTGCA